>CAYRIG010000008.1:0-6321 GCA_964424315.1 uncultured Dehalococcoidia bacterium
GTTTGTTAAATACAAATATTTGTTTTCAACTCGGGAGAATAATTGAAAAATAGACATATTGAACTAGATGATGCATCGAACGTCAGAGATTTAGGTGAATACCCCACTAAAGAAGGAAAAAGTACCATAAGCGGCTTATTGTTTAGGGCAGCTGGGTTACATGAATTATCAGAAGCATCAGTAGCGATACTACTACACAGGGGAATTATTACAGATGTAGATCTTCGGAGAACCGATGAGGTAAACCAAAGAACAGACTTATTAGGTAAGTCAGATAAAATCAACTACATAAGACACAATATCGTAGGAGATCTGCCAACATTTCCAGACGAAAAACTAGAAGGCACTTTAGAACCTAACCTTGAGATAATTGTAGAATGGTACCACAAAACTTATGCGGGATGGCTGGAAAACAATCAACCTGCTATTAAAGATGCCCTGACAACATTGTTCAATCCAGATAATCTACCAGCTCTTTACCATTGTGAAGCGGGTAAAGACAGAACTGGAATCATATCAGCATTGATACTAAGTGTATGCGGTGTGGAAGATGAATTAGTAGCTGAGGATTATGGACTGAGCGCAAAATATTTAATAGACCGTTATTTTGAAGAACAAGCACCACCGAGTCGAACTAGAGAAAATTATACGTGGCTTGATTATCAAAATGAAAACTGTTCTCCAAAGGTAATGATCAAAATAATGGATTATATTAAAACTGTTTATGGCGGGACAGAAAATTACATAGTCTCATTAGGCATAACAAAAGAAACTATAGAAACTTTTAAAGCTACATTCCTATCTGAATCAACCAATTAACCAGAAGAATCCAAATACTCTAACCTAATCCCCCTGAACCATCTAAATCTTCAGGTCTGACAGGTGCTGTGTGGTCACCATCTTTGGGTGTCCCAAAATTATCTGCATTCCAATACCATACGTATCCTGTATCTGCACCAGCTACTAATTCGTATTTACCATCACCATCCCAATCTACCGGCGCCATATGAACACCATGCCTCCAAAATTCCAATGGGTTCCCATCTTGATTCCACAACAAAACATCAGGTCTTTTAAATACCGGAGCTTCATTGGTACCAACATTTTTAGCGAACAGAACATAACTACTATATGGACTCCCTCCTTGAGGTCCTACTCCAATAAGTAAATCCAGTAATCCATCTCCATCCCAATCCACTACATTTATTTTGGTTCTTCCTCTACCATCCCCTCCAGCGGGAGTATAGACACCGTGAGTTTTTATTGTTGCACCGTCTTCATAACGCAGTTTCTCTCCAGGTAAAACAACAGATATGTCATCATGTCCTACTCTACGATATAAAGCAAGATCTAAGTCTAAATCCTGAATAACAACATCAGGTAGTCCGTTACCAGTAAAGTCTCCAATTCCAGGCTGCTGTCTCCAAGGACCAAATAATGGTTCTCCAGTTGCTAAATATATTCTCTGAGGAGGTCCTAACTCAGGGTCAGTTTTAGTTCCCCAGTTAGGATACCAATCAAATAGTCCAATCATATCGCTAACAACTAAATCCAGTAATCCATTTCCATTCCAATCAGATAGAACAGGATTGCTGTATCCACCAGTATCTCCATCATAAGGGGTCTGAGACCCTCCCCAATGATGACCTGCTGATGGGTTAGCCCTAGCCAATCGTCTTATCTCCTCTGTGCCTTGCTTAACCCTAACAGGTTTGGCAAACCGCAAAGGTTTAGTAGATATAGTCTTATACCAGAATATATAACCTTCTACGCTTCCAACCAGTAAATCGGCGTTGCCCGTACCGCGCCAGTCTCCTACTGTAGGAACACTAAAATTGCCCCCATTAACGTAAGGGTCATATTGTTTTATTTTCACGGGATCAGAATATATGGGTCTTCCATCTTTATCGAAGCCATATGATTTAAACCAGTTAATATTGGCTGATTGGTCGAATGTAAGTATATCGAATCTTTCTTTTTCAAATAAATCCGTAACGGTAATTGAAGCTTGAATGTTTACACTTCTATTAAATGGAGCACCATTTGTAGTTAACAGCTCAACCGGCTTATCCCAATTCGGTTGAGCTCCAAGTTCAGATATCGAGATGTTCCACATTTCACCATAATAGGTTGAAACAAGTAACCCTAATTCAGGTTTCTTAGGATGTACACAAGAAACAAAGAATGAATGCTTAGGTAAGTCTACATTGGCTTTACCTCTATACGTAAATTCTATTTTGTCTGCAGAACTGGTATTTTCATAAAGGTGTAATTCTTGTCTCCCTAAAGGATTTAACCAGCTTCCATCTTTTTTATAACGGTCTCTTTGGTCCTCAGGAGCCACACCGGTCTTTTTGTCTATATAACTTCCTTCTTTAATCTCTTTACAAACGACCAAATCTAACTTGCCATCTCCATTCCAATCACATACAGCAGCTGACCTAGCATTTACAGAACCTGTCATGTTTTCTGGCTCGACGAAACTTGGTTGTTGTTGGTTTGTTCTAGTAGTCGGAGCTGCACCATTTAACTTAAAAACAATAACAGGTTTTTTAGAATAACCTCTCGGCGCAAGAATAACTTCAATCACACCATCTCCGTCAAAATCTGCAGCCGCAATAACACTCCCTGTAAGACCCTTATCATTGTCATCCCTATGGTTAGACCTAGACAATTCCCCCCACATAGTCCCTCGATCAAATATTGGGGTACCATCAACAGTATCTTCTAAATGTTTAAAAACAGTTATATCTCCGGTTCCTCCAGAAGAAACTAACTCAGATTTCCCATCTCCATCCCAATCTAATATTTCTAAGGCACTTCCAGGAATAAAAAGATCACCTATAGCATCTTGATCTCCTAATATTAAAGGATCTCCATTACCAGAATTTCCACCAACGGATGGTGCAGGAAAATTAACCATGATTGTTCCTCCAAATATACAGGTTTGTCGATTAGCAGATTCTACATCATTTGTAGAGATAATATCAAAGTTGATATATCGGTTTTATAGATATAGGGTTTATTTTCACGTAATCAGATTAGTAATATGCCAATGCAAGCAAATTTGATTGTATAAATTGGCTATGCTACAGTTATGCAAAATTATAAGTTTGATTTAACCCAGTGGAGTATAAAAAATGGAAAAACCCAAATTTTTTTACTATAACGATGCAAGGCATTATTTGATGTATCGGTTCGACCCACCTCTTTCAAAATCCACACTTGAAAGACCAGTGGATGAACTGCTTGGCACGGGAGTTGACACCATTGCTTATGGTTTAGCCTCTGGACAAACATTTTTACATGACACGAAAGTCGGGACTAGGTGGGGAGAATTAGTAACCGACCATAATCATGGGATAATGTGGTGGCGAGCTGCTAAAAGCTTAGAAACCGCCATATCTGAAGGATTAGACCCACTATCCATTATCATAGAAAGAGCACATAGTAAGGGCATCCGTGTTATACCAAGTTTAAGAATAAACGATCAGGCTACTGGGGAAGGTGCTAACGCCAACACTTATTTTTTCAGCAAATTTAAAAGAGACAACCCACACGTACTTATTGGTGGTGAAGGCTATCCTGATAAACCTGCAGCATCGACATGTTTAAATTTCGCATTAAAAGAAGTACGGGAAGAACGATTATCAATAATTAAAGAAGTGTGTGAAGATTACAGAGCGGACGGGATAGAAATTGATGACTACGTTCGGGTATTTTTTAAATATTCAGAAATTGAAAAAAACATACCTGTACTGACCGATTTCATAAGAGATGTAAGAAATCTCCTAGATAAAATTGGTCAACAACAGGGTCGAGAATTAATGCTCTCCTGCAGGGTGAATAATTCAGAAAATGATAATTTGAGTGTCGGCATGGATGTAAAAACATGGATTAAAGAAAAACTGATAAATGCAGTAATATTAACTTCCGACAGCTGGCAGTTAAATTCCCATCCTAATTTTGAATGGATATCAAATACATGTAAGGCTAATAATGTCTGGATTTATCCTCATTTAGGTAGAGTGCCAGTTGATGATAGATATCACCATGCAACTATTGAAATGTACAGGGCAACAGCTTCAAATTCAATAAATGAAGGAGCTGACGGGATGTATCTTTCTGATTTATCATGGCCGTTTGGACATAATCAATATCAAGTTTTAAGAGAGTTAGGAGATGCCGACATTTATAAAAATAAATCTAAACATTACCTTTTACCGGTAAAATTAGATACTGATGACATTTCAACTACAGAACAACTACCTATTATATTGGAGGAAAATACACCTGAAAAATTTCAAATTAAAGTCAGTGATGATATTGAATTTGGAATAGAAACAAATTCAATAAGTGATATCCAACTTAGGATACGTGTTGTCCAAACAGGGCTCGAAGATCGTATTGAATATAAATTAAATGGAAAATCTATTAGCCCAGAAATCAATCGTACTGAAACATTTTATGGGGGATTACGATCATCAGAATCAGTTAGGTCGGGTATGGCCCAAAGAATAAACACTCATTACTGGTTTGAATTTGAAATCCCGCTAAACCTTGTAAATACTGGAGAAAATACAGTAGAAGCATGTTTGAGCCATAAATTGTCAAACAGGGTAGAGGATAGGGTTTTAGAATCTGCAGAGCTACTAATCAATTATTATGATGCACCAACAAAATTTGGTGGCCAAATGTAGATATAGGTTTAATTTACTTACTTAACGTCAACCGATATCACTATCAATTCTAACCATTCATCCGTTTCATATATAATTTGGTGTTTACATAATACAGGGGCATGAACCACGTCTCCTGCTTTTATATCATGGATAGTACCATCTAGTTTCATTTTACCCGTACCGCTAATCACGTAAAATACTTGTTCTTTATCCGTATGGTCGTGGTAATCTCCATTTTTTCTAGGATGAACGTAGTGACGAGTTAGACTCCAAGGTGATTGCAAGACAGGACCTATTGAGCGTTTATCGACACCTTCCTGGCCTAATATGTAGCTTATTACGACATTTTCGTGGTTGACAACAGGTTGAGCATCTCGCCAATTGAATATGCTAGCCATATTCCCTCCAAATAGATTTTTTTCATCAAATGATTGCATGTAAGTACGAAAATACATTCACATGATTTCATCCACCGAAGTAAAATGCAAGTTGAACTGTTACTGCAAGTCAATTTGAATGTTCAAAATTTCAAATATATATTTTTTATAAAAGGATTATCAATGAACAAATTAAAAGTACTGGTTACTGGAATGTGCGGAAGAATTGGCACAGTGATTGGAGAAAAATTGAATCAAGATTTTGAGTTTACATCCCTTGATTTAACCGCTAAACAAGGTTTTAAATCTTTTACGGGAGACCTTTCAAACCTTGAAGAGATTCAATCAGCTTTTGAATCTCAAGACGCAGTTATACATCTCGGAGCTGACCCAAGAGGGGAAGCCCCATGGGAATCAGTCCTACAAAACAACATAGTTGGTACTAGAAATGTTTTTGAAGCATCAAGAATTGCTGGAATTAAAAAAGTGATATTTGCCACAACAAATCATGTAGTGGGTTATCTCTACCAGAAAAACGATTTGTATAAGTCTATATTGGAGGGCTCAATACAAGATTTCAATTTAAAGATCCCCCAAATTCCAAATAATATATCTCGACCTGATTGCCTCTATGCAGTTAGTAAATTGTTTGGAGAATCTTTAGCAAGTCTTTATCAAGATAAATACAATATGTCATTTATATGTATAAGATTCGGTGGGATAGAAATTCCAGATAGGAAAGTTAACGACCATCCAGCAAAGCGGGCTATGTGGCTTAGCCACAATGACCTTGCTCAAATAATTAAATTATCTGTGAAAGCACCATCATCATTAGGCTACAAAATTGTATATGGCGTCTCAAATAACCGCCTAAAGATACATGATTTAGATTCAGCAACTGAATCTATTGGATATGAGCCAATCGATGATGCCGGAACCGACGTTGAAAACGATCAAATACATGGAGAATCCTATTTTAAATTAGCGCATCCTTAAACGTATATCGATTATACTAATATAGAGAATCTTGTGATATTGATTTATGAAATCATATTTAAATGACAGTTTATAGCCGCATTCATACAAAATCGTCCTCAATAATCCTAGCCGTAGCTTGTATCATTTATGTCAGTCTATCTGTCGCATGTTCAGACACAAGCACCACACCTGCAACCGAATCTGGATCAACAGTAACACCAACGGGTAAACCTACTGCTACAGCCACTCCAGCACCTACTGCTACAGCCACTCCAGCACCTACT
>CAYRIG010000008.1:6421-16550 GCA_964424315.1 uncultured Dehalococcoidia bacterium
ACCTACTGCTACAGCCACTCCAGCACCTACTGCTACAGCCACTCCAGCACCTACTGCTACAGCCACTCCAGCACCTACTTTTACTTCTAATATAAGTGGATATTCTCTAAGCAATATTACAATTAGTGCTGGAACAGTGATTAAATGGATAAATTCTCATGCTGCACCACATACTGTCACGTCAGGTACTCCAGGAAACCTAAGCAATATTTGGGATAGCGGTACTATTTCTAATGGGAATAGTTATTCCTACACGTTCTCCAACTCAGGTACATTCCAATACTTCTGCAAAATACATACTTCCATGAGAGCTACGGTAACTGTAAATTAACCCTCTATCTGTATTTTTATACGCACAAAAAGGTTATGATATTCCATAACATCACATTAGGAATATCCAATTTGAAACCGACCGCATTTGAAGAAAAAGAATACCAAATCAAAATTCGCTTTAGTGGTACTAGAGTTGTAACGGTAGCAGCACAGAATTTAGAAAACGCCAGATTTCAGGCCAAAGAGCTTGTAATTGAAACATTACAAGGTAGTGATATTAAAGTGGAAGCATATCCAAGACCTACCAGAGCTCAAAGAATAGACTAATTTTTTCTTAATAAATCGATGCTTAAGTGAGTATTTAACTCATATTTGGACCGAGGCTTTATTTTCATTACAACTCTAAAGATATTTCCCAAAAGATAAATTATTGAATAATTAATCTAGAGATAAAAATAGGATGTTCTTCAGGTTTTTTTGATATCATTCAACAAAATATTTTGTTATACAAGGAACAGAAATGACCACATATAACACTAAAGATAGAACCATCGACTGCAATCCTACTCTGCATGATTCTCAAGTTCTAGAATTTTGTAAAAATGGATATCTGATATTAGAGAATGTTGTACCAGAAGAAATTAACAAGAAAACGATTGATTACTTAAACGGAGAAATACCTTCAAATCCAGAATATATTCCTGATGGATTGTCTGAAAAAGATCTCGAGACTATACGGCATTCTAGTGAGCCAAGCACACTGATTTTGGAAAAATGGTTTAGAGAAAATGTGATTATGAACCCAGCACTTTGTGGAGCGTTAAGATCCTTGCTAGGTGCTAACTTTGGGATTCCAGTTTTGATAAGTGCCCATAGTGTAGAATGTCCTGCTGCTGCTCAACCATGGCATCATGATGCTGATAGTGTTTTCGGACCAGAACTAAATTACCTGGAAAATTTTTATTACCCGCAGGACACCCCTATAGAAATGGGCCCAACAGAGATATTACCTGGTTCTCATATAAGGCGTACATCTCTTGAATATAAAGATTCGGGCACACTTGCATCTGTACCTGCAGGTTCATTTGTCATCCACCACCAGAGTATTTTCCATAGGAGGGGTAAATCCACCGGTAAAGGTAAGCGCCACATGCTCAAATACAATTATTGGCGAACTTCAGAACCAGAACGAGATTGGCTGGAAGATCCAGATTTTGACCCTAGGTCTGCAGATTATGGAGGTCATGGAGTAGCTATGTATTATGCTCATATGTTTCATTGGCTTTCCGGTAGGGGTGATAAATTTAGAATCATCGGAGGCCAAGCATGGCCTTGGAGGGTAAAGAATCAAATTGGACCATCCTATGGATTTGGTAAAACAGAAGGATATCTTCCAGATTGGAGAAATAACAATGCTGATGGATATACAAATTAAAACGTCATTTACTTATCAGTTGAGGTTAGTATTATGAAAACCACTGTTGGCGGAGGAAGAGCCTGGCATTATAAATATTCGATTGGACGACAGACAGCTGAACATAATGAAAGTAAATTTGGGAGGACTGGAGGATCATGCACCCCTATGGATGTATCGGTACTTGGCGAATTCATATTCACACTAAGTAGAGGTTTTGGTTTCACCACCAACGGATATTATGGAGATCTCGGAATTCGCATAGGCAAAACGACTTTTGACGAAGACCATTTAGGCGATTTTGCCAGAAATGGATTTACATGGCCTAACAGTCTTGCAATATCTGCTGAAGGTAACGTCTTTTGTTCCGATGAATATGAAAACACAATATACGCATTTGGACCGGATCAAATCGTTACTTTCCCAGAAGCCGATCCTAATGGAGAAAGTATATTCAAATGGGGGTCATCGGGAAGTGATCCAGGACAATTAAACGGCCCAACAGGCCTAGCTTTTGATAAAGAAAACAATCTGTATGTAGTAGACAGCAAAAACAATAGAATACAAATTTTTTCTGCAACCGGAGATTTTATAAAACAATGGGGTAATCAAGGAAATGGCCATGGAGAATTTAATAATCCATGGGGATTAACTTTAGATTATAAAGGAGATGTTTACGTGGCTGACTGGGGAAATAACCGAGTACAGAAATTTGACACAGACGGCAATTATCTGTCGTCTTTCGGATATTCAAAAGAACCTGAAGCCTGTTTAAACCATCCAGCTCACGTTGCCGTAGATAGTGAAGGCGATGTATATGTTACAGACTGGGGAAATAGTAGAGTTCAGATCTATGAGCCTGATGGAGACATTATCGCTTCATTGTACGGAGATGCAGATGATTACTCAAAAGCAGGATTGTATGTATTACATAGAGACCCTGAATCAATTAAAAAAGTCCGGCAAAATCCAGATCCAATGCAATATCTTGCCACATTCGGAAAACCAACCGGAATAACCATAACAAAAGACAATCGAATTATAATAGCTGATACTAGATGCAGGTTACAAATATATCAAAAAGACACCGAATATATTGAACCCCCTGCATAGAAACTGGATATATCTCATAAGGAACAAATTATGGCAATAAAAAAAATCCATCATATCGTCACTAGACCAGGTAACAATCAGCATGATAAATATGTACAAATCAAAGTTGCCGAAGATATAGCTAGTTCACCCGGCATACCAACGATTGAAAGCGATGTCTCTTTCTATTCAAGAGAACATCCTCAGGAAGCTCATTTTATTGAAAACTCCGCAGACAGAAACTGGCTATGGTCACAATACACGGATACTTTCACAGAATACCGAAAACAATTTGAAAAACAAGAAGAGCCTCTACTTAAAGGGGCTAATGATTCTGGTAATCGACAACCCACCATGAAACCCAAATCAAATAAAGACTACACTGAGATACTCCGTACTAAAGCAAGAGAACTCGGTTTCAACGAGGTTGGGTTTACAAAATATGACAAAAGATATACTTTCATAAGCAGAAAAAAATGGGTGAAATATCCCAACGCAATATGCCTTGGACTTGAACAAGACTATGAAGCAACTCAAACTCTGCCTAGCGAAACATCTGAACACGCTCATTTTGGAACCTATTTGAAAGAAGGAAAATTAGCATTAGAATTAGCAGAATACATTCTATCTCTTGGCTACCACTCACAAGTACACAATCATAGTGATTCAAGCGCGCCATATATACCGATGTTTGTAAATGCTGGGTTGGGCCAATTAGGTGCCAATGGGCAGTTACTTAGTCCACACCTCGGGTCACGCATGAGATTGATGATAATAACCACCGATATGCCGCTTAAATACGATTCACCAATCGATTACGGCATAAATAAATTTTGTGGCAAATGTCAGGTATGTGTAAAAAGATGTCCTAGTAACGCTCTATCAAGCAACCCAATATGGTGGCGAGGGGTTCAAAAATACAAGGTGAATTATGGTAGATGCAGAGCGGTTATGGGAAGATATGATGGATGTGGCATTTGTATGAAAGTATGCCCTGTACAAAAATTCGGCATGGAAAAGGTTATGGATCACTATGTGGAAACAGGTAAGATTTTAGGTAAAGGCACCAACGAATTAGAAGGTTTTTCATTGAAAGATAAGGGTTATTTCGACTCGAAATCAAAACCCAAATTCGACAAAAATTTCTTTGATATCCCTAGAGGTACAAAATACAACTGGATTTTCGCAAATTTTAAAGAGAATGTAGTGAACAAAAAAAAGGTAGAAAAAAAAGATTTGAATACTTTCACATCAGACTTAGAAACCTCTTTGTTTGAACCTGATATACCAACCTAAGCAAATGAAATTAAATAATAAAAACAAATGGCAATGTGCTCTTGAATTAGATATAGAAAGAAATATTATTGGTGGAGATCCATCAAATTTACGGAAAGCAATTCAAAATGGAGCTGATCTTAGAATACACACTAGGTTCCAACATAATGAACATATTGATACGACTTCAAATAATGATGAACTTATCTTGGAAGCAGCTGAGTTTCGTACAACGTATTTGATCGATAACAAATGGGTAGCGGGTATAATGACACTTCGACAACCTACAAGCCCGCCTTTAGCTGAATTTACTCAAAGGCCATCCATGTCTTTTTTTATGTACAATGAAGATGGACTTCAATGTAGAGCTAGACCATATCTTGAAAAAGAATCTCCTAAATATTCAATTCCGCCGGATTATCCAAAACGAAAAAAACCAAATATGACAAAAATGCATCCTATTGACGAATGGGATACTGAAACAAATGCACCAAGTGACAATTTCATATATGACTTTGATTTCTTTCGATACTTTGTACGTGATGATTGGATAGAAGTTTTGTCCCATGATGAAAATGGGAATACAGTTTCAGGATCACCTGAATACCTAGCAGATGCAATCGCTCAAGGAATGGAAGTTAAGGCAGGTTTACGTAATTTGTGTAGCGACTTATCTTTGAATAATTCTCCAACACTTCAACATGAAACATTTATCCAAATGAATTCTTGCTACTATTATACAAAACAAAAGATATTTATTGGAGGTTCTCACCCCATAGTAAGAGTAGCTCCCAATATTCCAATGAAATATCAAAGTAATAACTGGGATTTTGGATGGTTAATGCTACGTAATGACGGAAAAGTAGGTCGCAGGTTAGTAGATCCCTACACATTGCAATTCACAGATTCGCAGAGTAGCCATGCAATCCGTTGGTTTGCTAGATAAAATATCTACAATTATATAATTATTGCTTTAAATTTGTTTTTCCTAATTCTACGTTCTCTCCAAATCATTTGTATTCATATCTTCTTAACTCTAAGTTTTGTTCTACAGAACAAATCATCTTTTTTCCCATACTGATGAAGGCTCTGACTGAATTGCTAGGACATTTACAATACCTTTAGAATTTAATATTAGATCTTCATTTATAATTCTTGATGAATATGACCAACCCTTTGGGCGTGGATAATTTGAAAGAACATCAGTTTTTTCAAAAAATGATCTATCAAAATCAACTGATTTAACTTCATAAGCAAATAGAACATAAATATTTCCATCTTCATCAGTAAGCTCATGAACGCGTCTACCTGCTGGGTATCTCAAAACGGTATTACGCATAACTTTTGATTCAATCATTATATCAAACCTAAAACTGCTCAATGGCTTGAATCTGAATTGAGGAAATCCACTGAAACTTATACCAACAATTTTACCTTCAAGTGTATTAGCAATAAGTTGAAATTCATCTCCGGGTATTTCTGGAACAAGATCTAAAGTGCTAGAAATTCCTTCAAAAGAAAGGTGACTCAAAAGCTCGCCATCAGGTAGAATCATCTGTTTTGGGCTTTTTCTCCAACCTCTAGGCAATGTTAAAGCGTCAAACTGCTCAAAACTACATTCATTACACTCGTATGCTAAATTCGCAAAAAGATTCTCGCCAGTTCTCTTAATCGCTTTAAGAGTAAAACCTTCTCCAGTTGGTTCGATTGCTTCTTTAACAGCTTCTTTATCTATGGGTATATCTTTAAGAATTCTTTGTCCTTCAAAATCTGTCGAATCCGTAGAAGATGAGCAACCAAAAAAGAAAGATAATATTATGGTTAAAACAATTAATTTGGTTGTTGCTAATATTGATAACATTTTGATTTAGTTACCTTCTATTAGAGTCCTATTGGGTTTCCTTATATTGTAATTCAGGCCAAACACTCTTCATTTGCCAAACCTTCATTTTCAAAAGTTCAGAAGTCCCACCTCTTGAAAAAAATGAAATAAATCGACTATCCTCTCTCAAGGGATAACTACGAATTGTCAAGCATTGCTTGTCATTTCCAAACACCTCTATAATGCTACGGTCAATGAAGATACGTAACCTCAATATTCTATCGTCAATTAAGTCAATAGGACCAGTTTCAGGCGGTCTACCATAAACTTCTAAATGGTTTGATGATTCAGAAATATCTATTTGTATTGAATCTTTGACAATAGGGTGTTTATTTGAACGCAAAACAGATATTCTAGTCTTCTCTTCGCCATCAATCGATCTTAGAACATAAAACCCTGCCTCTCTAGACGATCCTAAGTCTATTTCAGCTTCAATTTCTATAGATTTGCCGCCTATATTCTCTAATAATATATCCTTTCCATGTTCAGCTTTTACCATAGAAATACTTGCTTGGTTCATACGAAGATTTTTTGTTTCTGACACAGGTGAAATATTTAAACTTCCATCTGCGTCTAATGACAGTTGTCTTGGCAACGTCATCACATCCTGCCATCCTTCTGCTGGTTTCCCTTCTTTAACGTTGAAAATAGCTAAAACCCTACCAGATTTATCAACTGTTGCAGATGGAGCATGCAGGCTAGCATTCTGATATGCTCCATAATTCATCCTGCCATGTATCTCTGGTTCAAATCGATGTGTGTGTTGATTATAACTGCCAATAAAATATTGGCTACATCTTTTATGACTAAAAAATAAGAAAAGATGCTTTCCCTTACCAATAGGCAAAAAATTTGGCACGGCACCGTCTTCTCCTGGATCAGTAAAATATGACGAGGTGAAAAGCCTACCAATATGCTTCCAATCATTTAGGTCTTTGGAATAAAACAGGTGGTTTACAGCAATACAATCCACACTCCTCTCTCCATTCATATAGACACCTGACACAGAATAATAACCATCCGACTCTTTCCATATGCAAGGATCAAAGACTTTATATGGCAATATATTTTTATCTACAGGAACAATCGGGATGACGGGGTTATCTTGTAGCTTATCCCATTTGTTTAACATCGCGTCAGAAGAAACAGCTATGCAGTTCCCTTGCTCCGTACCGTGATAAATAGCAATAACTCTATTATCTTCTACAAGAGTCTGACCACTATAACAATCTTTTTCCAATACTGGGTATATAGCTGGTTCCAAATCTTCCCAATGAATTAAATCAGTACTAACAGTGTGCCCCCAATGAACTCTTTGCTCACCTTTAGGTTTGAACTGATAAAACAAATGATAAAAACCGTTCCATTCACATAAACCATTTGGGTCATTGATAATATTTTCTGGAGGGCTGAAATGAAATATTGGTCTATAAGGGTCTTTAGCTAGCGATTCTCTTGATGACCGAAACCTATCTATAATCGCGGACGAATTTAGACCAGTTAAAACACTCGGCACATAATTACTTGATGGTTTCAAATTCATTTATCCGCCTCCACGCTAATATGAGATAGATTCTATATGTTAGAAATCCCTCTATCTAGCCAAATATTAGCGACTTGTGCTGTTTGTGCTCCCACTTCGTCTGGATTAGATTGGGTATTTCTTGATGACACCTCCATTGTCCAAGCACCGTCAAATTTAATATCAGATAATGCCTGACCGAAAGAATCGAAATCAATTACGCCTTGCCCAGGAGGCCTATGACAATCTAAAGGTCCATCTCCATCTTGTATATGTAGAGCAAACAACCTGTCTCCTGCTATTCTAACCTGTTCTCCCACATCTAAATCAGATAACCTCGTGTGTCCAACATCCATGCAGATCCCTACATGTTTATCATCAAACGCCTGCAGAAAAGACCTCAACTGCTGCATGGATTCCAAGGGTCTTACAATCCATCCCCATTCTGGTTTGGAGGGCAGATTTTCCAGAGCTATTTGTATACCACATTCTTTGGCAGTTTCTGACAATTCATATACAGATTCCCCAATATATTTAACAGTTTCACCAAATGAAAAAGAATCATGTGGTTTAGCATTTGGATCAACTGACCCAGTCGGATGTACGACTATAACTTTACCACCTAATTCAGATATAAACCTAATTGCAGACTGAACCTTAGCAATACTTCTTTTCCTAATCTCAACGTCCACACTCTCCAAATTTACTGTGGTATAGGGAGCATGAATACTTCTAGGGAAAAGTTCAATTTCTTTCAATGTTTGTTTAAACAATTCGATATCCGGAACCCTGCCATCTGCCCAAATAGAACCTTCTGCTATCAATTCAGTCTCATCAAAACCAGAATTCTTTACTTTTCTTAAAGCTTCAATTTGATCGCCTTCATATTCGTCACCCTCGGAAATAAATAAAACCGAAGCTAAACTAAATTGTTTCATTTTTTTACCCCTATAAATCGGCGGATTTTTTAGATTTTGGACTATTCTAATACCAAATGAATTTTATAACATTAACGAAACCTTAATTTATTGTGTAAAAACTTTAACAACCTAAATACAGCGTAAGGCAGGAGTTTATTTAATGGATATCCCAATTTTAATTAAAAACAGCAGCTCAAATTTAAAAAGTATTGTTGGGTCAGGTATAAAGGATTCCCAAGTAGCTAAAGAAACTGATGCAGGATGGCCATTAGGGTTAGCACAACGTAAAAGTGGCGAATTGATTGTTGCCGACTATCTTTTTTGCATAATCTGGGAAATCGACCCTGAAGGGAATTTGAACCGAATAGCAGGAACGGGAATGCCTGGATACTCAGGAGATGGAGGTAAGGCAATCAATGCAGAATTGGACGGACCTCACGACTTAGTGATTGACCATGATGGCAACGTATTATTTTCTGACCTAAACAACCAAGTTTACAGAAAAATCGATGTCAAATCTGGGATAATAACAACATTTGCTGGCTCAGGTGAAATAGGACGAAAAGGTGACGGTAAGCTAGCAATAGATTCTCAAATGGATTGCTATTGCGGCTTAGCGATATCACCAGATGGAGATATATACATATCTAGTGAATGGGCTAACAACATACGTAAAATCGACAAACATTCTGGCATAATTTCATTATTCGCAGGTCATTATGCTGAACATCTTGCCACACCCGTTGAAGGTTCTAAACCTATAATAGGACCATATTTAAGCCTTGGGGGTTATGCGGGTGATGGAGGAACAAAAGAAAAAGTAACTTTTTATCATCCAGAACATCTGGATTTTGATTCTAAAGGAAACTTATTTGTATGTGATAACTCTAACGATAGAATTCGGAAAATAGATACGAATACAGGAATCGTTTCAACTGTTTTGGGTAACGGAGATAGGGCATCAAATGGTGATGGTGGTTTAGCAATAAAAGCTAGTACTTTAATGCCTGACGCAATTTGTTTAGATAAACATGACAATCTATATGTAGGTGAAAAATACGGTTTCAGAGTAAGAAAAGTTGAAAAAAAATCAGGTATCGTAACCACCATAGCAGGTAACGGAAATGCTGGATACGGTGCCGAAAATGTTCTAGCCACTGAAACTGAATGTAATTCGATTGAGGTTGGATTACATGCGGATGAAGAAGGTAATGTGTTTTTCAGCGACTCAAGTGGAAGGGTTCGTAAAATCGATGATACCGGATATGTGAACACCGTGTTTGGAGGGACCTCGGTAAAAGATAACACAGCTGCTTCTAATACATATATTGCCAGTCCTTTTGGTATTAGCATAGGCCCTGACCAAAATATCTATTTCGCTGATACTTGGAACCAAAGAATAAGGATGGTTAACACAAGTACTTCGATAATCACTACTATTGCTGGAAGTGGTGCAAGAGCTTATGGAGGTGACGGAGGTTCTGCACTAAAAGCACACTTGGGAAATCCACACGGAGTCTCAGTAAACTCCAAAGGTGAAGTCTATATAGCTGACACTAGGCATGCCCATATTAGAATGGTTGACAACAAAGGTATTATCTCTAATGTAGCTGGATCTGCTTTCCCATGGGATAAAGGAGATGGAGGACCGGCATTATCAGCTAATTTGATTCATGCAAGATCAATAAGACACGATAATAATGACAATATCTACTTTGGAGATTCAGGTATAGGTAAAATAAGAAAGATTG
>CAYRIG010000009.1:0-15345 GCA_964424315.1 uncultured Dehalococcoidia bacterium
AATTGGATAGAAACCCAGAGTCATTGGAGAACAAATGTTAAAAATTTTTCAAAAGCTTATGTGCAAAATGGGTTAAAGGATAGAGCAATAACAAGAGATATAGATTGGGGCATACCAGTCCCAATAGAAGGGTACGAAAATAAACGCATTTATGTATGGTTTGAAGCTGTCATAGGTTATTTATCGGCTTCGATTGAATGGTCTGAATCAAAAGAGAACCGAAATTGGGAAGATTTTTGGACGGGAAATTCAAAGGCTTATTATTTTATGGGGAAAGATAACATACCTTTCCATACCATAATATGGCCTGCTATTTTAACTGGATATGGAAATCTTAATTTACCATATGATGTTCCAGCAAATGAATATTTGCAATTGGAAGGGTTGAAGTTTTCTACTAGCAGGGATTGGGCAGTTTGGTTACCAGAGTATTTGGATAAATATGAGCCAGATCCTCTGAGATATGTTTTAACTGCGATAATGCCTGAAACAAGCGATTCTGATTTCACTTGGGATCAATACAAAAGACTGAATAATGATGAATTGGTAGCTACATTTGGAAATCTTGTTCACAGAACATTAAGTATGTTAAATAGGAATTTTAATTCTACAATTCCAGAGAAACCTGAACAATTAGATCCTGAATCAATTCAAATATTAGAATTTGCAAATGAAGAACTGAAAAATGTGGCTTCAAATATTGAATCATGTAAATTTAAATTGGCTCTAGATTCAGCGATGAAAATTGCAAGAAATGCAAACCAATACTTAGATAACAAAAAGCCTTGGCATACAGTTAAAATTTCGATTGATGAAACACAAAAAACACTTTGGGTATCTATAGCAATACTCAATTGCTTGAAAATTGCATTGTATCCATTCTTGCCGTTCACCTCTCAAAAATTACATAATATGCTTGGATATGATAATAAAATTGATTTAGCCGGATGGAATTGGCAACCTGAAGATTTAATAAGTGGTGCGGTTTTGCCTAAACCAAAGCCGTTGTTTAAAAAAATCGAAATAGAGGATGAGGATTAATGTTTAAAATCAGCTTTTCAAAGTATGTGGAATTAAAGGAATTCAGTGTCTTTAAGTTATAAAGCATTAGATTTTGTCCGAGAACCTATTTCATATGATTTGGATGGGGTGGATAAGATATTGAGCGCAATTGCAAAAAATGAGCCTTTTCATATATCTGATCAAATAAATCATCTTTTATCTAATCTTGGTAAAGGTATTAGACCTATTGTAACTTTACTTGCTTCAAAATTTCATGAAAATGACGGCTCAAAATCCGAAATTCTTGCATCTGCAGTTGAATTACTTCATATTGCTACCTTAGTACATGATGACGCAGTTGATGAAGCAGATACTAGAAGGGGAATTGCCACTATAAGTAAATTATGGGGACACAATACAGCAGTAGTGGTAGGAGATTATATATTTGCAAAATCAGCTACGCTGGTTTGTGAAACCGATAATATTCGTGTTATAAAGAAATTTTCTGAAACCATAATGGATTTAGCGAGCGGTCAATTGAATGAACTATCTTTGGCATACAGCCTGAACCAGACTAAAGACTCCTATTTGAATTGCATAACACTTAAAACCGCGTCTCTTTTTGAAACAGCATGTGAGAGCGGAGCTATTCTTAGCGGAGCCGATGAGGAATTAATTAATGTATTCAAATACTTTGGTAGAAATTTAGGAATAGCGTTCCAAATCATTGATGACATATTGGACGTTGATGGTTCTCAACTCCAGACCGGTAAACCAATAGGACAGGATTTAACACACGGCATCATTACATTGCCTTCTCTATTAGCTATAAATAAGAGTGAGGGTGAAAATCCTATATCCAATATGTTTACTAACGGATATAGCCAAAGTTTATTGGATGAATGCATGGAATTTGTCCAAGATAAAGATGTTCTTGAAGAATGCTATCAAATAGCCCGAGATTACTCTGACAAAGCATTAGGAGCGTTGAATATATTGGAATCTAATCGATATAAAGAATCCTTGGTAGAATTGGTGGGTTATGTAATTAATCGACATAGTTGATGGTGATTTGATTGCCATAAATTGTTGTCAGATTTTACCAAGGTATAGTTCGCCCATTTTTCTTCTAAGGACATCTACGTCTAATGGAAGAGAAAAAAACACCTAGTTGGTTTCTATTAGCTCGATACATTTGTTTATTCTTTTCATAGAGTTCTTTGGAATAAATTTGTAGCGCAGTGGTTAATTAAAGATGAATATGGTTACGGGTTTTGGAAAGTGTAAATCGTTGCAATCAAATAACAAGAGGTTAGAATAATGGATTCTATGCTTATAAATTTGAGTGTTTTATTTCGAGGTTTTATTAATATAACTGCAAGTATCACTAAAGTCATCAATATTGCAATAGCACCGTTAAAAATATGGGCGCTTGAAAGATGATTCCAAATTGGTCCATTACTATAAAACAGATCATCAGCAAATAAAACTATCCCAGTATTAAATAAATTGCTTCCAAGTAAGTTAGTAATAGCTAGTTCGGGAGCTTTCAACCTGACAGCTGCTATGCATGTAGCCAACTCAGGAAGTGATGTGCTGAGAGCAAGTAATTGGGTGCCAACGAAACTTTCTCCCCAGTTCATAATGTGCGCAATGTCTTCGCCTGCTCCTGATAGAAAGATAGAACTAATGATAATTAAAGTGGCGCTAGCAAAATAGATCAGAAAGCTTTTCTTTAGAGTAGTAGTTGGGGATATATCATCAGTTTTTTCAGGGGAGTGGGACATTTGATTTTTATCTTGTTTATAGATGATAAACATCGAAATAACAAAAAATAGAATAATCAAATATGACAACAAACCAACATTTCCTATATTTAGAGAGAAGTTGCCAGGATTCCACAAAGCTATTAAAGCTAAGGCGATAATTGCAATACTAAGTAATGCGGTTATCCAAGTACTTTTGGCAACTGATCCTAGAAATGACCTATCTCTCCAATATGCATCCAATACTACAACGATGAGTAAATTAAATATGTTACTTCCAAAAACATCACCTGCAGCTAAATCTGGGGCATCTAGTCTTGATACCGCGTTTATACCTGTACCGAGTTCGGGTAGTGAAGTAGCTGTCGCTAACAAAACTACCCCAATAAAGGATCTGCCCAATCCTGTCTTCGTAGCAATATTATCTGCGGATTTTGCTAAATACTTTGATGTGAACAGGATAACCGAAGCAGCAATTATCAGCTGTATCCATGGTAAATAATCGGACATTTTATGTTAAATTTCCTTTGATTGAAAATGACCAATAACCGATTCGACTAAATAGAATTATATGTCGGATTTGAATTGTTATGATTATCATAGGATATTATAATCCTCATTGATGCAAGAAATCCTTTCAATATCTACTAAATTGGCAGTTATTGTAATTAGTTATCTGCTTGGATGTATCTGCTTTGCGTATTATTTGTCATATATAGTTCATAAAAAAGATATACGCGCGATAGGGAGTGGAAATCCAGGGAGTAGCAATATAGGTAGGCAATTTGGTGTTTCATGGTTTATAGCGGTGCTGTTATTGGACGGTTTGAAAGGATTTATAGTCGTAATATTTGTGAATTATTTTGATTTTGATATATGGGTGAAATCAGTCGCAATGTTGGTTGTTATTATTGGACATGTATGGCCAGTGCAGTTGTCATTTAAGGGAGGAAAAGGTTTAGCTACTGTAATGGGTGTAGCTTTAGGATTCAACTATATTATAGTTTTGGGATGCGCTGTTATTGCAGGATTGTTTTATCTGTTGATTAGTAAGAGCAATGCCGGTTTGATGGTTTCAGTATTCTTCGGTCCAATTTTCGTTTGGGCACTTGGATATTCTATTGAAGAAGTCATTACTTTTATGATTATGGCTGCATTTATGATATTTACACATAGAAACAATATATCTTCTTTTTTAAATAGTACCTTTAAAGTTTTGAAATAATTGTTCCATATGAATAATAAAAAAAAACATAATCAATTTGAATTTAAATTAGCTACTTCAAAAGAGGATTTCCTTAAAATACATAGGCTAAACTATCAGACATTTGTTGAAGAAATCCCACAGCATACTTCTAATGAACAGGGAATGCTTGTGGATGCTTTTCATGAAAAAAATCTATATTTCATGTGTTTAAATGGTGATGTTCTTGTAGGAATGGTTTCAGTTAATGCTGATCCTCCTTTTTCTTTAGATAATAAAATAGGGGGATTAGGTAAATATTTACCTGTAAATGATCGAATTTGTGAAATCCGCTTACTTTCGATAGCAAAAGAATATCGTAAAGGAAGGGTAATTAGTGGGTTATTGACTGTTCTTGGTAAATATTGTTTGAACAAAAATTATAAAATTGCGATAATATCAGGCAATGTTGAAGAACAACGGATGTATCATAAATTGGGTTTTGTAAACTTTGGGCCGGTTGTTGGTACTGAGGGAGCGAGATATCAACCGATGTATTTAAATCTGCAGGGTCTGTCAAAAAGATTTGATGGATTGGGTGAGGCATAGATTGCCATGAGCAAGTCAACGATTAATTTATTGCCGGGGCCAGTTGAAGTAAAAGCAAATGTTTACAAAGCATTCAAAGATTCAGTTGTTTCTCATCGTTCAGAGGAATTCATAAGAGATTTTTTCTTGTTGAAAGATAAATTGTCTGGAATTGTAGGATCGAGATTTGCACAGATATTTATGGGGAGCGGTACCATGGCTAATGATGTTATAGCTGCGCAATTGAAACAAATATCAGGAACAGGATTAATAATATCAAATGGTGAATTTGGAGAAAGATTAATTGACCACGCTAAAAGCGCAGATATTGATTTTGACCAAATTACTTTTGGGTGGGGCGATTATTTTGATTACGAGCATATAGAGCGTTTTTTAGATTTCAAATCTGCACCTTCTTGGATTTGGGCAGTAAATTGTGAAACATCTACCGGAGTGTTGAATAACATAAATGATTTGATTACATTAAGTGAGAAATATCAATCAAAATTGATATTAGACTGTATAAGCTCAGTAGGTAATATCCCTTTAGACCTATCTCGGATTTATCTTGCATCAGGAGTGAGTGGAAAAGGCTTTGCAAGTTACTCAGGATTATCAATGGTTTTTCATAATCATGAAGTAGCATTAAATCAAAAAGGAATACCACGGTATTTAAATTTGGGATTATACGCTAATGCAGGAATACCTTTTACTATCTCTTCAAATTTAATTTATGCTTTAAATGCAGCTCTTGATAATTATTCAGAGTTTTCTTTATTCGAAATCAAACGGCAGAATATGATTTTTGTTAGGAATAAGCTAGAAGAATTGGGTTTTGAAATAGTTTCAGACATGAAAAATTCCAGTGTAGGCGTTGTTACTGTGAAGTTGCCAAATGAAATTGATTCGCGTTATGTTGGTGATAATTTAAGGAAATTGGGATTTGAAACTAGTTATGCTAGTGAATATCTTTTAACAAAGAATTGGCTTCAAATATGCACAATGGGAGAAGTCGACCTTAAAGAAATTTCAAATGTTTGCAATATGCTATACTCATTATGTACTAAGGCGAAATCTTTAATTAGTTAACAATCATTGATATTGTTTTTATTTATTTACTTCTAATAATTCGGGACGCTTTTGCCATTTCTCTAAAAACTTCTTGTAATTGGTCTGACTCAATTCTTCGCGTTGATAATCGGGTAGAGATTCCCAAATTCGATGTTTGTGCCGAATAAGGGGCATATTTTGTATTTCAATTACTTTGTATCCTTTCGATTTGAATTGAAAACTATAATCCAAATCTAAATGCCTGTAGAATCTAAAGGTTTCCCTCATTAATCCCACATCCTGCAAGCTTTTTCTTCTCAATGCAAAGCAATAGCTTTGGATTGCATCCATTTCTCCACCATTATCATTGGGATTATCATGGAAATGATGTAAATCGGATGTCTTTAAACCGAATGGTCCCGTTATTCCAACCGATTCATCTGTAAGGACGGCTGAGATTGGACCTGATATGTCGTCAGTTAGTTCTACACTCGTATCTAATAGGATTATAATTGAACCTTCACTCGATTTTAGTAGTATGTTTTTAGACGTCCCTTCGCCCAGCCCATGGTCGGTGTTAATGACCTTGATGTTTATTTTTCGATCAATTGATTTAATAAATTCATGTAATTCAGGGTTTGATATTTTATTTAGAATCAAAATTTGATATGAGATTGTTTTAGTGAAATTGATGATTGAATTGATGCATCTTATTAAATCGGAAGTGAAATCGTTACTAACCAAACAAAATGTCACATCATATTTGTTTACGTCCAATGGCTGTTGAGATAGCTCAGAAGATGAACTTATCGATTTCAATTTCCCAAATTCGGTTTCAGAGTAGAATTGTTTTCTTATTTTGGTGCCTTCTAGAGTATCTTCAATCACATACCCTAAATCGTTTATATCTTTTCGGTGAGCATCTGCTTTGTGGAATGCTTCAGATGTTTTGAGTTTGGATCTTATTTCAATTTTTGAATATATATCAGATTCCACTGTTTGATTTATTTGAGCTGGAATGAGATTTAATCCTAGAATTTTATCAAATTCTTTGATTATTCTTATTTTTGATGTGGATGGTGCGGCAGATTTTATTAATCGCCAAGTTAACGATATTCCGGAAGCTAAATCCAAATCATTGTTGGTCTTTGACTGGAATTCGCTAAGCCATCGATTGTTATTATCAAGGTCTTCAGCATCATCTATATCTTGGTTTATAAGTAGTCTTATTCTGTTTTTTAATCTTTGCAGTGCTCTCTGAGATGATTTAATCGAATTTAAACTGAAATTTAGCCTGTTTCTATATTTAGTTGTTGCACAGAGATATCTAAAGGCAAGTGGATCTATTTTTAATTCATTTAAGGTTTGTATTGTGTATGAATTTCCTTCAGATTTTGACATTTTAATCCCATCAGAAAGTAAATGGGCGCCATGTACCCACATATCTACTACTTTTCTTCCGGAATATGCGTCACTCTGCGCTATTTCTCCTTCATGATGAGGGAATATGTTATCAACTCCGCCTGTATGGATATCAAATTCATAACCTAAATATTTAAAAGACATAGCTGAACATTCTATATGCCAGCCAGGGAATCCATCTCCCCATTTACTTGGCCATTTGAGAGTACGGCCTTTTTCAGCAGATTTCCATAGAGTGAAATCTTGTGGATGGTGTTTATTTTCATCTTCGTCAGTTCGTAGTCCATTCACCAAATTACTATATGTATTTCCTGATAAAGCACCATAATTTGGAAATGTTGATACATCGTAATAGATATTCCCACTTACCTCATATGCGTGCCCTTTAATTATTAGTGATTCAATCAGCGAAAGCATTTCATTAATATGGTCTGTCGCCCTGGGATAATGGTCTGCTGGTAGTATATTAAGTGCTAGTTCGTCTTCAAAAAACATATTCGTATAATATTGGGAAATTTCTTTGGGTGTCTTACCTTCTTTGATGGCAGCAGCTACAACTTTATCCTCCCCTCGTTCAAGTAATTCTTGTCTCATATGCCCAACATCGGTTATGTTTTTTGTATGTAACACAGTAGAACCGTTATTTATTAAGATCCTCTTGATCCAGTCAGCCATTAGATAAGAACGGAGATTGCCAAGGTGACTTTCTCTATAAACGGTAGGACCGCAAGTATATATTTTTACTTTACCACCTAGAGTTACATTTACCGGTTTAACTGTTCTCGATAGTGTGTCGTATAGTTTGAGCATTTTTTATATATCAAGTTATTTCTAGTACACGCATAAGGTTAGTTCCACCCGCGACTCCAATCGGAAGTCCCGCAACGAGTACTATCTTGTCTCCAGATTCAGCGTCGATTACTTCTATAGATTTGCTTTGTGCTTCACCAAAGAAATCTTCTACTGTTGAAAGCGTTTTTGTTGTGATAGAGATAACTCCCCATCGAATTGTCAGGAGTCTTTGAACCTTTTCACTAGGGGTCAGTGCAAGAATTGGTGTTTTAGGGCGATATTTTGATACTCTGCCAGCGGTGCTTCCAGATTCTGTAAAGGCAATAATCGCCTTAGCATCTAAGTGGTGAGCACTTTGGCATGCATCATAGCTAATCACGTCATCTGTTTTTGATTCTTGATGAACTTGTTTTTCTACAATCAATTTTTCATAAGGTAAAGCAGGTTCGGTTTCAAGTGCTACGTCTGTCATCACTTGAGTTGCTTCTATAGGAAATTTACCAATAGAAGTTTCACCGGACAGCATTATTGCATCTGTTCCGTCAAATATCGCATTTGCAACATCAGTGACTTCAGCTCTTGTTGGAATGGAAGAATTAATCATCGATTCTAACATTTGAGTTGCTGTTATAACTGGTTTACCTGCAGCGTTTGATTTAGTTATGATTTCTTTTTGTATTACAGGTACTTTTGCTAGTTGCACATCAACTCCCAAGTCGCCTCTTGCAACCATAATGCCGTCGCTTTCAGATAAAATAGAATCGAAGTTTGTCATCGCTTCCTGGCGTTCTATTTTGGATATGATAAATGGATTAGAACCATGTTCAGACAATATTGTTTTTGCGGTAACAACGTCCTTTGGATTTGTGATGGTTGATAGGGCTACAAAATCTGCATCTATCTTAGCTGCAAATTCAAGTGCCTCTGAGGCTTTTGCTGAAGGAAATAAATTTTGGCTTGATTTGCCTGGAGATGCTACACCTCTACCTTCGGTTACACGACCACCTCTAACAACAGAACATTTTAGGATATTATGTTCAATTAAGATTACTTTTAACTCAATTAAACCGTCATCAATCAATATTGAGTCGCCTATTTCTATATTATTTTCTATTCCTTCAGGGACTACGCTAAAATGTTTATCGTTTGTGGATTTATTGTTTGAAGTTAGTTCTACCGTGTCGTTAATATCAAGGTGAACTACACCTGCTTTTACAGGACCTATTCGAAATTTAGTTCCTGGTACGTCAACCATTATCCCGATAGGTGTTTTTAGTTTTTCACTAGCGGTACGAACATTTTGTGACATAATCAAATGTTCGCTTTGTGAACCGTGCGACATGTTTAATCTTGCTATAGACATGCCTGATTCAACCATACTTTCGATGATTTGTTGGTTGGGTGTGGAAGGGCCTAATGTACATACGATTTTCGTTCGGGCTTGATACATGATTCGTGTTTCCTCCCAAATTAATTTTCGTAACTATTATTCTGTCAGGTTGGTATGCTATGTTCAATGGTTAAATTAAACTGTTACAATATCAATTCTAAGATGGTTGGTTTTAGGTAGGAATTAACCATGATTCGAAACCATTTGGTTTTGGTGATTCGTTAGTTTAGTTAAACTAAATGAGGAAGGATATCTAAGTGGACAATATAAAGAACCTCTATGAACTTCAGAAGATTGATTCCAGAATCGATAAATTAAATTCTATGTTTATCGAGATTCAAGAGAAGTTGTCAGATCGTTCTGAGTTAATCAATATAAAAATCGATATCAAAACCCTCAAAGCAGATTTAACTGAATCTGAAATTAAATTAAGACGCAATCAAACTAAAATCGATGATATTGATCAAAGAATCGGTGGATTAGAAAAACGTTTATACAACGGAGAATTGAGAAATAATAAAGAAATTGAATTGACTCAAAACGAACAGACCTCTCTTACCAGACAAAAAACTGAATTTGAAGATTTGTCATTGCTACTTATGGATGATATTGAAAAAAATAGTTCTACCCATAAAAGTTTAGAACAAAAAATGTCAAAATTGTTGAAAGATAGAATCAAGTTAGAGAGCAGCTTAAAATCTGAAAGCCAGAATTTGAAAAAGCAAATAGAAACATCGGCGGATTCAAGGGGAAAAGCTTTACAAGAAATATCAAAAGCTGTTCTACCACTATATGAATCATTAAGGAAAACCAAAAATGGAATAGCGGTGGCTGTTGTTACAGGAGGTATTTGCGATGGATGTAGGATCGCATTATCTTCATCGAAATCCCAACGGGTTACTGAAGCCAGCGAATTACCAAGATGTGGTAGTTGCCAACGTATTTTATATGCGATCTGAGGAGATATTTTGAGAGCAATCGGATATTTCAGAACAAAATCAACTGACGATGTTGAAATTAATGAAATTAAGAATATGTTTCATGATTATTGTGAATTGAACTTACACTCTCCAGTTAAGTTATTCATATCTGACAATAAGGCGAATTTAATTAAAGACCCAGAATATTTAAATCTACTTGAATTTATTAAAAATGAGAATTCTGAATACTTGGTGGTAATAAAAGATGTCAAAGATTTGGGTTCAGACATAGAATCTGTTGCGAGGATAATTGCAGTATTCCATAAGTTAAAAGCGTTGGTAAAATGTGCCAGTGAGGATTATCCTGACCCTATACAAAATGCCTTTAGAGTACTAAGGCCTAAAGGGGTATCTTTAACTAGAAGCGTTTCGATAAAAAATATCATGCAGACTAAGGCAATCGAAGGTAAAGTTCTAGGCAGGCCTCCTTATGGATATGCGATTAATACTGAAGGGTTCTTGGAACCGATTCCAAATGAAGCATCAGTCGTTGAGCTGATTTTTAAACTTTATACCAAAGACCAAATTGGATTAAGGCTCATAGCACAACATCTCAACGATAGACAATTATCTACTAGAAAGGGAAGTAGGTGGAGCATGGTTGGTATAAGAGATGTCCTCAAAAATCCTGTTTATTTAGGAACTTATACTCGTTATGGTGTGCAGAGACCAAATTCGCATGAACCGATTATTTCTGCTGAAGTATTCAGAATGGCAAAGGAACAAATCGCTAAGCGTAAACCTATAGGACGTGTTTTTAATTCTGAACCATTTATACTTTCTGGCATGCTTTATTGCTCGAGTTGTGACAATAAGATGATGGGTGTTACAAGAAGGCAAACTTGGAAAACTAAAGACGGTAAAAGACAAAATGGTGTTTACAAATATTATCAGTGCCAATCTAAAAATAATTCAAGTGTTTGCGAGTACCATACTTGGAAAGCATCTATGTTAGAACAAAATGTAATTATGCAATTAAAGTACAAATTCGATTCGATAAATGGTAATGCTGATAAATTTGACGAATCAAATATTATCAATAAAACCCTTGTCAAAAATGCCGAAAGAAGATTGTTTAAAGATTTGAAGCTTTATTCTGAAGGGAAAAAGGAATTCGACCACATAATTAGAAGATTAGATGATCTGGATAAGCAAAAATCAAATTTAAAATCTAAAGATAAGCTAAAAGATTTTAAAGGAGTTATTGATATTTGGGGTGATTTAGATGAAGAGGTGAAACGTGAATTTATATCTGTTTGGAATATAAAAGTATTAGTCAGTAAAGAAACAGCGGAAGTAAGATTTTCAGGTGATTAAAACTTATAACCTTTATCAGTCAGGGTTGTAGCACAAGAAATTTTATTTTAAAATACTACTCCATATTAGCAAGGTGGTTGGATGATCGCTGTTCATTTTTGAATAGAGGAAAGTCCGAGCTCCGATAGGCAGGATGCCCGTTAACGGCGGGGCGGGGTGACCCGACGGACAGTGCCACAGAAAATATACCGTCTAGATTTCTAGATAAGGTTGAAAAGGTGAGGTAAGAGCTCACCGCTTTAATGGTGACATTAAAGGCACGGTAAACCCCATCCGGAGCAAGACCAAATTGGGAGTAAAGATGCCTATATCGTTCCCGGGTAGGTTGCTTGAGCCTGTTGGTAACAACAGGCCTAGATAGATGGTCATCGCACGTGTTGATTAAAGATGATTTAATTGATATGGGTACAGAACTCGGCTTACAGACCGCCTTGCTAAATTGGTTTTAAGGGACTGGCCATCCCCAACTTGTCATCAATGATTTTAATTCGGCCATTTCTATTTCATTCAATGGTAGTGAAGGAGGTCTTGGAGGACCCATCGGGAGCCCCATTGTTTCTGACAAAGCTTTTTCAACTTGGCCGTCCCCCCCGTTGTTAGAAGTCACCTTTCCGTAAAATTCAACTAGGGGTAACATTACTCTGTTCCATTCAGACTGAGCTTTATCGTATAGACCTTTTTCCAACATTTCCCATATTCCAATAAAGTATTGCGGGTATGCAGCTATTCCGTCAGATAAAAATCCTTTCCCTCCTAATTTATGGCATCTTACTGGCTGATTTGAATTATCTACAATATTGAATACTTCTGAAAGGTCGAATATTTCTTCATATTTAACACCTTTTGGTGGAGACCACTTGATTCCAATTATTTTTTCGAAATCACGCATTTTTCTAAATGTATCTGGATATATCGCTCCATGGGTAAGCCAATGTGTATTGTAGATTAATACTCCTGTATTTATGTTATTAGATACTGCTTCAAAATATCGTAGCATGCCATCTTGCGTTGGTTGGTTGAACACTGGAGGCGATATTTGAAGGGCAATAGTTCCAACATCTGCTGCTTTGTTTGCATCTTGTATTGTTCTGATTGTGTCTTTGTAATGAATTGCAGCCATTACAGGAACTTTATTTTTGCTGGCTTTAACTACCGTTTCAATTACTGTTATCCATTCCGTTTCAGTCAATTGAGGACCTTCACCCATAGCAGCTACGGCTTTAATGACGGATTTTCCTGCAACTAGCCCAGATTCAATCCAAACTTGTGTTGCGTCATACATCTGTTGATAGTCAACTTTGTAGTTTTTAGTGAAAGCAGTAGGAATTGTGGCTATAGCTCCTACGACTTGTTCCTGCACTTTTTTACGATCCCATGTCATTTAAAATATGTCCTTTATATATATTATTTTTAAGTATAAACACTATCTTTGCAGATGTTAATCCATCAGCAATCGCTCAATTATCGCCATTAGATATAAATCGATAAATATTTGTTGGGGACATTGGTAGTTGAGGAATTCTGCAACCAATGGCGTTATTTATTGCATTGGAGATTGCTGGCAAAGGAGGTACAATCGATGATTCTCCCACGCCCCGGGCTCCATATGGATGTCCAGGATTATAATGCTCTATTATTTGAGTATCTATCATAGGTACATCCCAGGAAGTAGGCATACGATAATCTAACAATGAAGGATTGGTCATTTTCCCTTTATCGTCAAACATGTATTCTTCGTGAAGGGCCCATCCGATACCTTGTACTGTTCCTCCTTGTATTTGTCCTTCAACATAGCTGGGATGAATCGCCTTTCCTGCATCTTGGAAAGCAGTATATCTTAGTATGTTGACTTTACCAGTCTGTATATCAATTTCTAGATCTACAATGTTTGCGCTGAATGAACCCGCACATCCACGAGCATCTACATTGCCTCGGCCTGTTATCGGTCCTCCAATCTCATCCAACAAAGATGAAAGTTCTTTGAAAGACATGATTAACTTGGAATCGCTTTTGGATATGGCGCGTCCGTCTTCAAAAATAACGGTATCTTTAGGAACGTCCCATATTTTTGACACTCTTTCTTCAAGTTGGTCTTTTATGTCTAAAGCACATTGATAGGCAGCCCATCCATTTTTGTGTGATGCGCTGCTGCCTACACTGGCTGACGTATATCCAATCGAATCCGTATCAGCTACAGTGGGGTTAATTAAGGTAGGGTCTATACCCAAAACTTCTGCAAATTGCTGTGCTATCGAAATCCTCGTTCCCCCTATATCGACAGCTCCTGTTATTAGAGTAATCGTGCCGTCTTCTACAACGTTTCCTATTACGGTTGCTGCACCGTTGATATTTCCGCTATATCCAAAAGCTATGCCACGTCCAACTTTGAAAGATTTACTACTGGATTCTGGTAATGATTCTGAATAATGTCGATGCTCAAGTACCGAATTGGCCGTTGCTATCATTCCTATTTCAGGGTAAATCGTACCATCTGCTTTTCTAGTGCCTTTATCAGCAGCATTTTTTAATCGCAAAAGCACTGGATCAATCTTTAATTTCTTTGAAATTTCATCAACAGCGGTTTCAACAGCTAGTGCAGAATTTGGTGTTCCTGGGGCACGATATGCACCGGTTTTTGGCTTGTTGGTTACTACGTCATATCCATTAAGTTGTAAGTTAGGTATATCATAGGGGGCATATGCAGTATTACAGGCATTTTCAATAAATGAACCGGGATAAGCTCCAGCGTCTAGGTATATATTGCATGTCCCAGCTATGAATTTACCTTCATTTGTCGCGCCTATTTTTGCTTTGACTATCCCTCCAGAGGTTGGGCCTGTGCATTGAAGAACCTCAGATCTGTCCAATGAAATTTTTACTGGTCTGCCACTCTTTTTTGAAAGAATTGCAGCAACAGGTTCTATATGTGCAGTGATTTTGCCTCCAAATCCACCACCTATTTCCATGGGTATGACTTTTATGGTTGATACTGGTATATCTAATAATGCTGACACTTCATTTCTCACACTGAAATGACCTTGGTTGCTACACCAAATTTTTAATTGGCTATCGGTTTCTGACCATAAGGCAGTTGCAGATTGTGGTTCTATATATCCTTGGTGTACAGTTTTGGTTCTATATTCTGTTTCGACTACAACATCAGCTTGATTAAAACCAGTCTCAACATCTCCTCTCAAAAATTCACAATCCCCAACTATATTTGTTGATTCGAATTTTTCTGATCTAGGGGATGCAGTAATGGGAGATTCCAATAAAATCGGTGCACGTTCACTCATAGATGATTCAACATCTGTAACTGAATCTAAAACGTTATATTCGACTTTTATCAACGATAGAGCTTCTAAAGCGATATGGGGACTAGTAGCAGCCACTGCTGCTACAGGGTGTCCTACATATAACGCTTTACCCCCAGCTAATACGTTGTTGCTAAGGTATTTTAGGCTGGTTAATGTTCCTTCCAGATCTTTAAACATCTCTGTATGTTTTTTATTTAAATCTTCGGAAGTTGATATAGCGTATACTCCGGGTAGATTTTTAGCAGTCTCAGTATCTATTGATAAAATTTTCGCATGTGGGTAAGGACTTCTTAAGATTTTCCCATAAAGAATACCTTGTAGATTTATATCAGCACCATAGAGTGCTTTACCTGTGACTTTTTCAATTCCATCAGGCCTGAGGGGCCGCTGTCCGATATATTTGAAATCTTTGCTTTTGTGCATGTCTGTAATTTTTAGTTAGGAATTGAAATCCACGTAAAGTTTGAAGCAGTATGAATATTACGATGGATTAAGTATAAACACTCCATTTGTAGATATTAATTGATAAATCCGTGAA
>CAYRIG010000010.1:0-14363 GCA_964424315.1 uncultured Dehalococcoidia bacterium
TATGATCATTTCCATCAAATCTATGAACATACTTTCCTCCTGTTACTGCGTCCATCTTAATTCACATATAATTAGTTGCATAGACGGCAAATTATTCATGTTTGATGTTACTTGAAGAGCAAAATATGAAATGGAATTATTGAAACTTTGTTCTCTATCATTATTTAACGGTAAAGATGAATATTTAGATTTTGATGAATTAGCATTCAGTAGGTTGTACAATGAACGGTCAATAGAACACATTATGAATTCTTTACCCAACATAGTATTTATTGTTGCAGACCAAATGAAAGCGAGTGCATTAAAAATGTATTCTGACATTGGGATAGAAACTCCAAATCTGGAGAAGCTAGCCCAACACGGAGTCAAGTTTGAAAATGCAATCACCCCTCATCCTTTATGTGTTCCGGCGAGAGTATCGATGATGACTTCTCGATACCCACATTCCACAGGCAGCAGACGAAATGAGACTTTAATGCCCTCCAACCAATTACACGCCTTCAGAATTTGGAAAGAACTGGGATACACTACAGGACTTTTTGGGAAGAATCATTGTTTCATACAAAATTCTGATTTAGATTTAATTGATGTTAGATGCGAACTATCACACATGGGTTTGCCAGCAAATGATTACCTAGGAGAAATCGGAGGTACAAAAGGAATGCAATGGGTAGTACCTGAATCGATAATAAACGAATCTCATTCAACACGTAAATCTATGCGAAGTACAACTGGAGCAGGCGAATCTGTAATAACGGAACATCCAATAGAAGGATATTCTTCAAGAGCGATACCTATTCAAGTTGCATCTTTTTTGGAGAGGGCTGCAAAAGGCGATAATTTCAACGGTACTTGCGATATTTCATCAGAAAGAAAACCTTTCACTATTGTGATTTCATTTCCAGATCCACATCATCCAAATGAATGTCCAAAGGAATTCAGGGATATGGTCCCACCTCAATCTATAAAATTAGCTCCAATCAAACATTCTGAATATACAGGTCCTAATGTACCTCAACGTAATGCTATTTTATATGAAATTCTTAAACTCGATGGAAAATCCGATGATGAAATCAAAGAAATCATATCAACCTACCTTGCTTTAACTAAATTTGTTGACGATGGGATCGGAAGGATTGTTGAAAAATTAGAACAACTCTCTTTGATCGAAAATACGATCATAGTATTCACATCAGACCATGGAGATTTCGCTGGTGAGCACAACATGTTTGGCAAAGGTGGAGTATTCTACGACTCATTGGTCAAAGTACCGTTAATAGTGTCTTGGAAAGGAAAGTTTTCGTCGCAAGGACAGGTTGATAAATCATTGGTTAACACTATCGATATTTTACCTACGTTACTACAATTAACAGAGTGTGTTGATTTTCTTAATCCTCAACCGGTAACTGCAGCACAAGATGTGTCAGACGTTGGCCCAGTAGTTTCTTCAAATATTGAGTCGAAGTGGGTTAACCCAGAAATGATGCGTAGGTTTCAAGGTATGCCATTACCTACTGTAACTAAAGCTGAGCCTCGAATAGCTGCTTTCAGCGAATATGGAAGCGGTGGTAAAACATTTTCACAAGAAGACTTCAGACAGTTACCCACCACAACAGGGTCTGCTGCAATATTCGATTCCCTTTGGGCTAGAGAATCCGAAGGTAGAAGAAAAATGGTACGTACTTGCCAATGGAAATATGTAACAGATTTGAATAGTGATAAAGACAAAAAAATCAAGCATGTATCTACCGCGAACGACGGAGATGAGCTTTATGACCTTATCAATGATCCATGGGAACTGAACAACGTTGCATTTGATAGTAAAAACATTCATATCATTTCAGTGATGCGCCGGTATTTACTTGAATGGATGGTATCAACTGAAGATTATAACCCGGTACCTCTGCCTAATATCATCGGCAGAGGACCTAAACCAATTATAAATACTAAAAATTAACATTTATCTGAACCAATCGTAATGTAATCCAAGGGTTCTGTCTTTTAACGGCAGTTCTATTTTAACTCCCCCAGCAGCCGAAGATTGCTTCAATGCAATTTCAACCTCTATAGCTCTTCCAACTATTTTTCCTGAATTCTTTGGCTCGGCCAAGTCACCGTTTATTGTCCTCATAACATCGTCTAAAGAATATATGCCTCCATAAGGAGGAGAAAACTGTGGATATGGCCATGGCATATTATTTAAAACATCATATTCTCCATCGTCTAATTCAACTTTGACATTTTGAAGAAGGGTCCATTTGGATGCGTAACCATAATACATTTCACCTTGAGTTCCGGTAATTCTTACACCAGGGGCACCAGCACGAAAATGTACTACCGTCCCATCTTTTGTCATAAGCATTCCCTGCCCTTTGAATTCACTACTCCCTGATTCAGCTCTAGGTTTATCACCGATTCCAACTACCCAATCTGGTTCTGAATCTAGGAAATACGACCAGTTCTGGTGTTGGCCTGCGGGTCCAGAAGCTTCTATAGATAAGACTTCTCCAATAGCACCTTCATTTACCAGTTGTTTTGCTCTTTCAAAAGACGGGTGTGTCGTGCTGATTGCTCCACACGACAAAGCGGTTCCGTTTTTAGCACATGTTGATACCATATCATCGACCTCTGCTAGCGTATGTGCCATCGGTTTTTCAGTAAATATTCCTTTAGCTCCATGATTAGACGCCATGCATGTAAAATGTGCCCTACCCTTCGTGTTGGTTGCCACTGCTACAACATCTAGTTTCTCCTTTTTAAGCATTTCTTCAGCATCTGTGTATATATTAGTTACGCCGTAACGCTGAGTGAATGCATCAAGTCTTTTGACGTCCCTATCTGCCGCTGCAACCAATTCCACGTCAGGCCTATCGTAAATCGCTTCCGAATAACTATTTGGATTCCCTTCATGTCCTGGGTGTTCATGATGATATATCTTTCTGTGGACATCTAACTCTGGAGTAGGTCTGTCAGCGTCATCGATTTCGAATTTGTCGCCTATTCTTTGTGCAAGGTCGTACAACATCCCCATCCAGCCTAAGCCTATTACACCGCCTCTATATTTTTTCATAGGACTCTCCTATTTTATTGATCAATATTGTTAGATTTTCCCGTTTTGCACCAATATTTGTTGCTATTATGACATATTTTGTTTTACATAACGACATGTATCTCTACTGGTAGTAGATGTTTGTAAAAATAAATCTATAAAGTGTATAATCGCAAAATATTATTCCAATCAATTTCAGAAAGTATCAAACACGATTTTAAATACCGAATTATTGAGAGGTGATTTATGAACCTGATTATCGTTGGCTGTGAGTACACAGGTAAAACAACATTAGGAGACAATATTGTCAAATGGACCGATTCGAACGTCGGTATAGGCAGGGGATTTCATGACCATTTCACTATCCCAAACCTTGAATTAGGTGAAGAAGCGGCTGATTACCTTTCAAATGGACCAATTCAGTTAAAAGAGATGTTCCAAAGATTCATGATTGCTCACCATTTATCCAGAAAATTTTTTGAAGGACCTGACCAATGTATGATCGGATATCATATCGAAGAAGCAGTTTACGCTCCCTTATATTATGGATACGGTGGAATCGAAAGCGGAGCACCTAAAAGAAGTTTGTTGGGACAAAGGTCCAAAATGGCTAGAGAAGTAGAAAAAGAACTCCTTAGAGTAGCCAAAAATCCGGTTTTGGTTTTGGTGACATCAACTGCTGAAACCATTTACGAAAGGATGTCAACTGAACGGCATGAAAGAGAGACGATTAAGAAAAAAGACGTTCCATACCTACTCGAAAGATTTCATGATGAATTTGAAAGCTCCTTGTTACCTAAAAAGTTTATTTTGGACACTACACAATCCACGCCAGAGCAAACATTTGATGAATTCATGACAAAATACAAACCCTACGTTACAAAAGATGATTTTGAAAAAGATTTTCAAGCAACCCGAGCTGAACAAATAGAACTTGCCAATAATAGTTATCTTTAAAATTGATGATTCAGTTTACAATTCTCCTATAAAAAAGTCTAAGATTAATAGATTAGAGTAGGTTTCAGTAGAAACTCGAGTTCCATTTGGCGTATATTGATTTCAATAATTAATTTCCATGGAATTTAAACAATTAACTTAGGAATAAACCAATGGCAAACAAACGACATAGAGTTGCGATAATTGGCTGCGGTAGACTAGGGCAATATTACGCAGAAGCTTATACAACATATCCAGACACAGAAATCGTGGCGATTGCAGAATTTAACCCAGAGAGAAGAGAACAAGCAGGTAAGAAATTTGGAGTAAGCAGCATATACGCTAACGCTGAAGATTTACTTAATGATGTTGTTCCTGATATAGCAGCTATAGTTACTCCTAGCAAACATTACAAGGACGCTGTTATAGCCTGTGCAAAAGCTGGAGTTAAAGCAATTTCAACGGATAAACCAATAGCTGCTAAATTATCTGATGTAGATGAAATGATTGATACTTGCCGTTCGCAAGGAAGTATTTTAGCTGGTGGTATTTTGCAAAGAGCAATGAACGAAAATCAAGAAGTGGCTGACAGGCTTAAATCAGGCGTATATGGTGAAATTAAAGGGGCATCAGTACACGCTTGGGGCGGAGAGATATCGGGAGGAGGTTGCCAACACATTTCAGTTTTGAGATTACTGCTAAATTCGGAGATATCTGAAGTAACAACGTGGGGAACACATTTAGATTTGTTAAAGGGTGAAGTTGAAAAAGAAGAAGCGATTAAAATTGCTAAAGAATCAATGTATAAAAAAGAAGATCTTGGAGTAGCAATCAACGGTTCGTTCAAAATGGAAAATGGTATTTTGACAAACGTTTACGGACTCCCTACCCCTTCAAATGGGGTGGAAGTGTGGACGGATAATAGTTTGATTAAATGGGAATGGGCGCCTCCTAAAATATTCAGCGGCTTTGATGCCAACGGTAATCGAATTGAAATAGACCCTAAATATTCTCCATATAAATGGAGTGAATTCGGGTATCGAACAGGGACAATCAGATCCTTAATCAAAGCTTTAGAAACTGGGTCTGAACCGTGGGTCACAGGCCATGATTTAAGACAAGCTTTAGAAGCAGCTATAGCCAGCAGAATATCTTCACAGCTTGGGAATGTACCGGTGAAATTACCGCTTAAAGACCGTACATTATCACTATATCCAAGACCGTATCGATGGGAAGGTGGGGACGTAGCTGGAGGTTATCGCTCAGATTTCGGTATAGTTTGAAAGTTAAAAGGAAATACCCTGAAACCAGGATTTTCATACAATAGCGATACGGCAGATAATATTGCCTTCCCCATTGGAGGCATAGGTGCTGGTATGTTTTGCCTTGATGGCACAGGCTCTATATCCCATGTCTCATTAAGACATAGACCCCAAATATTTAACCAACCATATACATATTCGGCGATTCATGTACGAGGGAAGCAAAATAACGTAAAAGTAATTGAAGGCCCTGTTCCAAAATCCAAGATATTTGGAGCTGCCCAAACAGGAAATGGTCTAGGACATACTACTTTTGGTCTTCCTCGATTTAATTCATCAACTTTTACAAGTCGCTTCCCATTTGGAAACATTGAATTCACTGATGATTCATTCGATCTAAATGTAAATGTAATTGGATGGAGTCCTTTCATCCCAACCGACGAAGATTCTTCGAGTTTACCATTGGGAGCTTTAGAATATGAATTCACCAACACCACCAAAAAGTTACTATCCTGTGTTTACTCTTTTAACAGTATTAATTTCATGGCCGACGGGTCAGTAGGTGAAACCATCTTGAAATCAGAAAAAGGGTTCACGCTGTGGCAATCACCAAATGACGGAAATCCCGAACAAGAAGGGGGTTTTAATGCGTCGGTTTACGACGATTCAACCATGGTAAATTGTTCTTGGTTTAGGGGAGGATGGTTTGATTCTCAAAGTATGGCTTGGGACGATGTTGAAAAAGGAAATTGCTTTAACAAACAACCGGTTAAAGATGGTAAACCTAGCCCCGGTGCCTCGATTTACGTCCCTTTTGAACTAAAACCCAAAGAAACCAAAACAATTAAACTTTTACTTTCTTGGTACGTTCCTAAAACAAATCTTACATCCGGCTACCCAGAAAACAAAACACATGAATTTCACAAACCATGGTATTCAAATAAATTTAATAGCATAAATTCATTAATCAAATATTGGGAAACGAACTTTGAATCATTAAAGAATCAAACTATTCTTTTTACTAATACTTTCTATAACACAGATTTACCTGACTCTATTTTGGAATCAATATCAGCTAATTTATCTATACTAAAATCTCCTACATTATTAAGACAATCAGACGGCATCCTTTGGTGTTGGGAAGGATGTGGAGATAATGACGGCTTTTGTCCCGGGTCATGTACCCATGTATGGAATTATGCCCAGGCAATACCTCATTTGTTTCCAAAACTGGAAAGAAGTTTGAGAAACACAGCATTCATGCACTCCCAAAACGAATTTGGGCATCAACGTTTTAGAGCTGCACTACCAGTAGGTGAAGCGCCCCATGATTTATTGGCAGCAGCTGACGGTCAATTAGGTGAAATCATGCAAGTGTACAGAGATTGGAGGATATCAGGAGATGATAATTGGCTCAAATCAATTTGGCCCAAGGTAGAAACATGTATGAATTATTGTATTGAAACATGGGATCCATCACGTAATGGATACTTATTCGAACCTCAACATAATACTTATGATATTGAGTTCTGGGGGCCTAATGGAATGTGCACTTCTATATATTTAGGGGCATTAAAAGCAGTCACACTCATCGGCAATTATTTGGGCAAGAACACATCCGAATATAAAGACCTGTTAGGCAAAGGTCGTCAATATTGTGAAAAAGAATTATTTAACGGTGAATTTTTCATACAAGATACCCAATGGGAAAATCTTAAATCAGGAAACCCATTGGAATTTAAAGGCAATCGACCCGCCCATTTATCAGATGAAGGAATCGAAATGATGAAGAAAGAAGGTCCTAAATATCAATATGGTCAGGGTTGCCTTTCTGACGGAGTAATTGGTGCATGGCTTGCATATGTATGTGGAATCGGTGAAATATTAGACTCACACATGGTCATAAGTCATTTGAAATCTGTTTACAGATACAATTTCAAGACAGATTTATCAAACCATGCTAACCCGCAACGACCGAACTATGCTACTGGTAAAGACGGAGGATTAATTTTATGTTCATGGCCTAATGGAGGCAGACCTTCTCTCCCGTTCCCATATAGTGATGAAGTTTGGACAGGTATTGAATACCAGGTAGCTTCACATATGATTAGTTTGGGTATGGTTAATGAAGGTAAATCTATTGTAGAAACAACACGAAATCGGTATACCAAAACAAAAAGGAATCCTTTTGATGAATACGAGGCAGGCCATTGGTACGCTAGAGCACTATCATCTTATTCTTTGATTCAATCAAGTTCAGGAGTCAGATACGATGCTGTTGAAAAAACCCTTTATATAGAACGTCCAGATAGTTCAGATTTCAAATCCTTTTTGTCCACAAATACTGGGTTTGGTACAGTAGGAGTAGTTCACGGCAAGCCATTTTCAGATATCAAAAAGGGTTCAATAGATATTCAGTCAATTTCTTATAACGGGGTTTCAAATTAATGTGTCACAAATATCTACAATATATTGAGTTAAATTTTTATGGCAAATAAAAATCACATAAACATAGGTTCACGAAGAGAGCTTTTTATTGATTATCATCTTATAGATGAAATTAAGGGAGCCAGGTTAAAACTTCAACAACCACAAAGTAAAGGTCCTGCGATTTGTTTAGACCAGCCATGGGAAGGACCAAAAGCATTTTATACAACAATTTTAAAAGATGGCAGTTTATACAGAATGTATTATAGGAGTAGTGCTCCTGGTAGCCCTATATGTTACGCAGAGAGCAAGGATGGAGCATCATGGATAAAGCCAAAATTGAACCTAATTGATATCGATGGATCAACTTCAAATAACGCAATTTTACCAGGTTCTCCAGGCCATACATTTTGTCCGTTTTTAGATACAAATAAACATTCTGTCCACAATCAAAAGTACAAAGCTAATATCAGTGTACGTGAACCAACAAATCTTGGACTACAATGTTTACAGTCGTCAGATGGCATACACTGGAATGAAATACCGGACGTTTCTTTTATTCCTCCGGTACTTCTAAACCATTTCGATTCCCAAAATGTTATGTTTTGGTCAGAAATAGAAAAAAGATATCTCCTATTCTCACGGCACATGGAGGAAGGTCGAAGAGCCACAGCCAAATCATTTTCTAAAGACCTTAAAGAATGGTCAGACCCAGTTTTAATGAAGTATAGTGATACAGGAACAACTTGCCCTGACAGCCAACTATACACCAACCAAACCACCCCATATTTTCGTGCACCTCATATCTACATATCTTTATCTGCACGAATATTTTTCACCGATACAAAACACATAAACCGAAAAGATGATATCGAACATGCCCAAAACAAAGTAATTCCCCAAACTATCATTAGACATCATAACAACCTTGAAGAACTAGATATAAAAGGAGCAGGAGATTATTCAGACGGAGTACTTTTGAGTAGTCGTGCAGGTACAGAAACATATGATTTTATATTTAAAGAAAGTTTCATTCGCCCTGGAATCGGAATCAACAATTGGACCAGTAGAAATAATTACCCTGCTTTAGGCCTGGTTCCTACAAGTGACAAAGAAATGTCTTTTTATGTATCTCGAAATTATTCCCAAAATACAGCCTTTATTGAAAGGATGGTTTTACGTCTAGATGGATTAACGTCACTTAACGCTCCTTATAGCGGAGGTCAAATGATTACTAAGCCTTTTGTTTTTAAAGGTGAACAATTAGACATAAATTATTCAACCAGTGCTGCTGGTCACATAGCTGTAGAAATTCAAAATCCTGATGGGACACCTATACCACATTTCACTCTTAAAGACAGTATGATCGTCCAAGGGGACGAAATTAATCACAAAATATATTGGCCTGGTAAAAATAGTAAAACCGACGTAGGTGGACCTAGTCTTAAAGATCTATCAGGTTCTGAAATAAAATTGAAATTCGATATGAAAGATGCTGATATATATTCTATGAAATTCACATGACAAACTGAATAATGATCTATATCACAGGATAAGGAAACATGTATAAATCAGCTGTCAATCACTTATATTTAACCTTCGTGTTTATCTGCATATCAATACTTGCCTGCAGTCAACCTGCGGCTACTAACACAACATCACTTCCGACAGAGTCAAAAGACACAAAAACGGTAATAGCAGAAACCGCTACTCAAGTGCCACTTACTGCTACAGCAATTAGCGCACCTAAATCAGATCCGACAAATGATAACAATGCAACTATTAACAATAAGACAACAATAACGTGTGATGTCGATATTTCTACAACATTCTTGTTATGTAAAGCATACCCGATTCCGGATGATTTGGATCGTAAATGGTCATCAAACATTGGAGGATGGTCAAATTCAAAATCATATGAATTACAACTAGTACGTGAATACCAATTTAACAAAGAAGCGACCATTCAATTGGAGTTATGCCATGGATCTACTTGCAACATAACAGAAGTTATTGTTGATACCTCTATTGCCAAACCTATAACGAAAGATGATTCAAATTTAAATTCGAAAGATCCGAAAACAAATCATACGCAACAAAAGGAACAGTCTTCTGATAAATCAAATTCTAATTTAGCTGTAACTGAAGAAAACCCCCTTGAGATATCATGTGATTTGGATAAAAATCAAAAAATAATACTATGTGACAGTAATGCAGTTTATGACAGTGGAGAAATCACATGGTCATCAAATATTGCTGGATGGACACATTCAAAAACTTACGAAATTGAATTGAATAAAGATTATCAATTTATAGAAGAAGCGAGGATTGAATTACAAAAATGTAATGGGAGCAAATGCCGGTCCGTACATACAACCATCAATACAGAATCCCTTAAACCCGCAACTTCTGAACCAGAAATTTCCAACAATAATCCACAACATGATAAAGTGGCCAATAGATTCAGGGGTTGCAGTGGTTCTGGGGAAGTAACATTTGAACATTCACCTATGCGGTTCGATGATTTTTCAACCATAAAACCGTACGGGGCCGTTTCCGGAGCCCACGTTACACCTATCGACCATATGTATTTTGCGATGGCAGATAGATCTTTGGGAAGAGATAGTTACGAAGTTAGAGCAATACAAGACGGTGTCATATATGATCTGTCGCCTAGAGATATCAATGTTGATACGGGAGAGGCAAAAGAAAGAGAATGGAGAATGGATATCGCTCATACCTGCACCTTCCATAGTTATTTTGACCTGTTAACAAGTGTTCACCCTGACATTTTGGAGCAATGGGAACCAACGCAAGGAGGACAAACTGGACCATGGGAAGGTATTAAAATAAAATCTGGACAAGTTGTTGGCAAAATCGGTGGTCAGACATTAGATTTCGGCGTCTACGATTATGAAAAAGTTTTACCAGGTTTTATATACCCAGAACACTACGAACGAGAACCATGGAAAATACATACAGTTGACCCATTTCCATATTTTCCTGAGAAAATCAGGAAAGTGTTATTAGAGAGAAATCTTCGAAAAGTTGAACCATTATCTGGCAAAATCGATCACGATATAGATGGAACTTTATCCGGAAATTGGTTCGAATTAAATACTAATTGGTATGCTGGCGTGAATCCATCTAAATACTGGTCTGGGCACCTTTCCATTGCGCCCGACTCTATTGATCCTGATGTTTGGATTTTTGCTACAGGGTATTGGCCCGGAGCTCGAGATGGTTCAGGAGCAGCAGATTTTTTGATAGTGGATCCTGAAATTCAACCCGACAACGTCGAAGTAACTGATGGAATCATCAAATATGACTTAGGACATTCAATTTATTGCTTTGTCCACGAACCGGCTAACTGTATAAACCGACCCGATGGCAGTGGCAAGTTATTCGCCAAACATAGAAAAGAAAATGTAGACAGTGCCTTTGAAGGAGTGGTACTACTCCAAATGTTAGAAGACCGTCTTTTAAAAGCAGAAGTCTTTCCTGGTAAAACTTCAGCAGAAGTTGAACATTTTACTACAAAAGCTACGGTATACGAACGATGATTGAATTGTCGCAAATATTGTAAATGTCGTTTCTGAATGCTTATAGCAACTACAAAACTTACAACTTGACGGATTTCAATACTGCGGGAATGACGTTGGGTTTGTCCAATAATCGCTGGCAGATTATGGTGTATAGTAAATCCCAATACTTATTGGAGGTCTAACATGGCAATCTCTAAATCCATGGAGAATCCTTGGGCTAGAAGACCACCTGATACTATTTCAGATGCAATTATATTGTGTGCTTGGAGAGAAGAAGCAAGAGCATATCAAAATGATGATGTACAATCTTTTTTCAACGAGTACGATTATTCAGGATTCCTTGATAGATATGAGGGTTCAGAACCATGGAATAAAGAAGGCTATGGATTAAGAACTTTTGCCCAGATACATAAATTCCATTGGTTGTTTATGAAAAAGGAATCCCCTTTTACGACTAGCAAAGCAGTAGAAAAGGTTTCATGGCTTGGCTTATATAGGAAAGGGCTATTTAAAGTTCCTTTCGTTAGTGAAACTGCTGGAGGAATATTAGAAAAGGCTCAAAAGAAAAATATATATTACAGATTAATTGAAACAAGAATTGCTTATTTAATAAGAAGTAACATCATTGAAAGGAACAATGAAGGAACTTACAAACTACATTTGGATTCATTAACTGCTGATGACTGGGCTTTGATACATGGTCTTTCTTTATTGCCACCCAGTAAGGGTTACAGATTACCTTCTATTGGCGATTTAATATCGTTAGAGAGTTATAACAGATAAGAATTCAAACGATAAGTTTTTAGCTGAGCAATTTAGCTAATTTTTCACCTTGCTCCTGGCAATAGTTGTATACAGTTACAAGATCATTACCAATACTAAAATCGATAACACCCATATCCATATACGGTTTTGCATCTTCCCATGCGGTGATTTCAATCCGAGGTCTTATGCCTTTTTTGAGACAAGTCTCTATGGTGTAGGTCTCTGCTTTTTTTACATCCGGATGAGGATAATCTCCAAAAGCACCTATATTCATCGAATAATCTCCGCCCCCAAATTGAACCATATCGATACCCGGTACTGACAGTATTTCTTCTAAATTATCAACAGCTGATTTCTTTTCAATCATCAGAGCAACAACTCCATCCTGAGTCGCCTTAACAAAATCTTGTAACTCTACATCAGGAAAAACGTATCCCATATCTCTTGTACTTGAGGCACCAGCTAGACCTCCACTACCTGGTGTTTCAGCCCTCATACCTGCAACGGCCTCTTTCGCATCTTCAACAGTTCGTATATGGGAAAATAAAAGATTTTGAATACCTGAACCAAAAGCTCTTTCAGCTTGAAATATTTTCTGCTCTTGGTCAAGTTTCATCATAGAGGACATATGGTCAAACAAATCAATCGCCCTTCCAAAATCTTCTAAGGAAAATAGATTGTATGGAGCATATGTAGCGACAAATTCGACATAATCTATAGTTCCGCTGTGACCTATAACTTCTGCAACTCCAGGCCAAACTGAATGAACGTGGGTACCAATAGTCGGTTTACCTTCTTTTATCAATTCTCTTAAAACATTTTTTTTCTTTGCCAGCCAGCTTTTTTTATGCATAAAATCTCCGATTAGATAACTAATATTCAACAATACTGTATACATTACAATTTATCGACAATAATTCTCCATAAAAGAATGAATATCGTTGGAATAAGGCATTGAATCTTGAACGCCTTTTTTACTGACAGCCAACGCTCCGGCAGCGCAAGCGAACCGCACCGAATCGTAAATTGCCATATCCTTAGTTAAGCAAGAAGCAAATGCACCGTTAAAAGCATCTCCAGCCGATGTTGTATCAATGCTGTCGATTTTGAAAGAAGCAACAAACCCGCTTTCATCTTGAGTTTTATAGTATACTCCCTGATCACCAACTGTAATTATTACGGTTCCTACTCCTCTATCAAACAGAATTTCTGCAGCTGTGGCAGCTGAACTTTCATTTTCCACTTTCAACCCTGTAAAATACTCTGCTTCAATTTGATTGGGGGTTATCACGTCAAAATATTGGTATTCATTCATCTGTATGTTTGAGGCTGGAGCCGGATCTAATAAAACAGTTGTATTATTGGCTTTTGCAATCCTCGCTGCCTGAACAGATAATTCAAATGGGATTTCCATCTGCAGCATAAGTATATCTGCCCAATCGATCAATTGATTCACTGATTGTAGCTGCTGATAATCACATTTTAGATTAGCACCATATGTGGCAATGACTCTATTTTGGGAAGAAGAGTCAACAATAATAACTCCAGTTCCCGTTGAGGCAATACCGTCTGTACCAATATGACCTGTATCAATGTTTTCGTTGTTTAAGGTATCTAGAAGGCTTTTACCAAAGATATCATCTCCAACTTTACCAATCATTTTCACTTCGGCTAAATTTCTAGAAGCAGCAACTGCCTGAGTAGCTCCTTTTCCTCCTGAAGATGCATAAAATTCGCTTCCTCTTAATGTCTCGCCTTCTTCTGGCATTCTAGTCACCTTTGTGATTAATCCCATATTCAATCCTCCAAATACAAGTACACGAGGGTGGCAACTATTATTCCCAACTGTAAGTTGATTCTTATTCATTTGAGTCTATTAAGGAATAAGCTTATATGCCGTTTCAGGTGTAGCCGAAGGCATTTTGTTAACGGGTGTGTCAATAAAATCTTTATGAGTAGGCTGATAAGCATCGTTCAAAGATCTAGGAGACATTGGTAAGCTATCGTAAATTAACCCAAATGGCCTAATAAATGGTTCTGCATACGCTGAACCTGCAATCATACCCCACCTACCGTCTCGCGCCTCGACTATGCGTCTGGCAGTTGGACCATGATAACCTTGACTGACTAATTGGTCTATAGCATGCACTTTCTTTTCAATAACCGACGATGTATCGATCCAGACATCAGGAGTGATACCTGGTAATAACATTCCGTTATTATTTACTTCTTCTCCTCCAGCTAGGGAATGAAAAACCTGTTTTACACCTCGATATGATTCAACTCCGTCAAATTCCATCACTCGATCTTGAGCATGTCGAAGTCCTTTCAATGCTATCCTTGCTGTTTCAGGATGATCATCATGTGTGGATTCTGATA
>CAYRIG010000010.1:14373-14927 GCA_964424315.1 uncultured Dehalococcoidia bacterium
TATCCGGCTTAACCTTTCTAATGACCTCAGCAATCTGTTCTATTTTTTCTTGTTCAAAATAAATTTGTCCGTCTACCCAACCCAACATAATCAATTCACTTACCCCTAGCACCTCAGCTATTCTTTCGGTTTCCCTTTTTTTGAATTCTCTATAATTAGTCATATTAATTTTACTTAGGTTTGGATCTCGTTTTTCTGGAGGCATAAGCTTTTGATCATGGAGCCATTGCATGTGGTGCCGTTCTCCGTGTGATACAACCAGACTTGTCACTTTATCTCCTCTTTCGGCATGTAGAGCCATGGTAGCTGCTGCATCACAAGCAAAATCAGCTGGATGAGCATGAACGATCAATATATTGTGGTTAGCCATATTACCTCCATGGATGTATGTTTTTGTGGAGGTAGTGTAACAATATAAAACTTTAATTGAAATGCCAATAAAGTGTTTATGGCCCCAAACTGTTTCATTCTCATTTTACTTGATTGCATTGAATGACTTGGTATATAACTCATTAATAAGCAAAGTAGTGAAATGACATCAGAAATTAAAATAA
>CAYRIG010000011.1:0-14874 GCA_964424315.1 uncultured Dehalococcoidia bacterium
TTCATTATCATTTGAAATAAATAAAGCCGAAATACCATCCAATTTCGCACTTATAACATAAGGACCTTTAAATTTATCTTTCCATTTATTTAAAGCATTCGTATCCGGTTTTATTTTATCCATAGAACCCATAAAATAAGGTAATGTTACTTTATTTTTTTCTACTTTGGCACCTACTTCTTTTAACGCTTTATTATTTGGATATTTATGTTCTGTGTATTCTTTTAAAATATCATATTGACAATCAGTTAAAATAGGTTCTTTATTTGTATATAATTCATTTGATACTAAGACCATTTTTGATAAATCTTTTTCATTTAATGATTCTAAAACACTTATACCATCATTTTGGAATTCTAATAGCAAATCTTTTGGTTTCATATTATTTTTCTTTTTTAATGATATATTTATCTTTTTATGTTTTTTTGCAATTTTTTCTATATTGGCTGAACCATCCCTTACTCCATCAACATCTACTAATTTTTCAGGGGTTTTTATTAATAAACCCAAAGTAAAAAAAATGTATATTAATAATAAGAAGAATTGTATTTAAAACATTTAGAAAAATAAATTAGAAATGTAGTGTTAAAAGAATTAAAAATTGAAAATATTGAAAATACTTTTGAACAAACTATAGAGGAATTAAATAGGTGTTTGGATAGCGGTTTGATTGGTATGGGCGAACTCCATCCAGATTTGCAACAGTTCGAATTAAATGATTTTAATGTGATGAATGAATTTATGACCCAATTGAAACACAAAAATGGTTTGCTAGTTACTCATTCGTCAGAACCCGTAGGACACTCATATATCGGGAAGGGGTTTACAACACCTGATAAAATTTGGGATTTTCTTAATATGTTTCCAGACTCAAAGGTGATTTTAGCCCATTGGGGAGGTGGATTGCCTTTCTATTCTTTAATGCCTGAAGTAGGTAAGGCATTATTAAATGTTTATTTTGATACCGCTGCTTCTCCCTATCTTTATGAAAAAACCATTTTCGATTTTGTCAGTAGACTAATAGGATCTGACAGAATATTATTTGGGTCAGATTATCCACTGATATCTCAAAATCGAATCATAACTCAAATTAAAGACTCAAACATATCCGAAGAAGCAAAAAAGAAAATATTTTCTGATAATGCAATAGAATTGTTGGCACAATTGAAAACCATAGATAAGACTGGCATTTATAAATTTGATTGAAGGACAATAGATTGCCTTATGGCACAGGTATATAAACGTGTGTTTGTAGCATTAAAATGTCCGAATAGTGTTTTAAAGCGAATACAATCGATAAATGCATGCATTGATGACAGAGTAGTAAGAAAAGCAAAACCAAGTAGTTTCCATTTGACCTTGCATTTTTTCGGGGAAACTGAAATAGCACAAGTCAAATTCATCCATGCTGAACTGATGAATGATTTAAGGCATTTAGCGCCGTTAAAATTGAAGTTAGATATCATCGGTTCTTTTCCAAAACCAAGCAATGCCAAAGTGATTTGGTTAGGAGTAAATGGTGATTTGTGTGAATTAAATTATATCAATTCTCAAATCAGTAAATCTGCTAGAAAATTGGGTTTAGGAATTAAGGTTGAAAAATTTATGCCTCATATTACTCTGGCAAGGATAAGGGACGGGAATAAACTAAAACAAAAAGAGATTTTCTTGAAAGGCATTAAAGTTGTTAAAAAATTAATTTTGGATTCCCCGGCATTTGAAGTCAAATCAATTGTTATTATCAATAGTGTTCAATCTGAAAATGGCTACCAATATAATGAAATTGGGTCAATATATTTAAACAACCAAGCTTGTTGATTCAAATAAGTGAGTGATATAATTTAGCTATTAAATGTGAGGTTAGAGGAGAGTTAAAGTGGCGAACGAAAATTTCCCTATATGTAGAAAGTGTGAGTCAGGCAATTTATTGCCTTTATCTGATTTTGGCGGACAGGGTGCGTCAATTCTGTATAAAGCATGGGTTTGTAGCAATGCACCAGATTGTGGATTTAACATAAAAATTCGTAATGGAGATGTGTACATAAATGAACCTATAGCGAGTGGTGCTGGTTATTCTCCTAGAGTTAGGTCATAAACCAACAGATAAAACAGTGTTGAGGTTTCAGGTGACAGATATGTCATTTTTCTTACTCAGTGATTATCTTACGCAGATTTGTGTGCTCTTTAATATTCAAACCGCCAATTCAGGAGCTGGATTGAATTAGTTATGTTCAAAATAATTCGATCCGATTGGTTAAGACAATTTAAAGCGATTCTAAGTCACAACGAATTGGATGAACGATTATGGGATGAACTAGAAGAATTGTTGATAGTATCTGATATTGGGATACACTCCACTCAGACGATATTAGATAAATTCAAGAGGGCGCTTAGGTTAACCAATGACAATTCTTCTATAGAGAATATAATTGATTTATTGAAAAAAGAATTGATTGATTTACTTGGTTGTCGTGGTGGAAATGAGGCAATTCTTTCACAACAAACTTCAGTTGTTTTAATGATGGTTGGAGTTAATGGAGTTGGGAAGACTACATCAATAGCAAAATTAGCTTATTTTTATAAAACCAGAGGTAGTTCAGTAGTGTTAGGAGCAGCTGATACTTTTAGAGCGGCTGCAACAGAACAGCTTTCAGCTTGGGCCCAAAGAATCGAAATTCCTATTGTGACTGGGCAAATGAATGCTGACCCAGCATCTGTAGCATATGATTCAGTTAATTCGGCTGTAAATAGGAATATTGATGTGGCGATAATAGATACAGCAGGAAGAATGCATACATCATCAAACTTAATGGATGAATTGATTAAAATTAAAAGAGTGATTGGAAAAGTAGTTTCTGAAGATTCTATATTCCCGATACTCACTTTAGATGCAACTTTAGGTCAAAATGCTTTCTCCCAAGCCAAAGAATTTTCAAAAGCATTAGGTTGCAAGGGTGTATTTTTATCAAAATTAGACGGAACTGCTAAAGGCGGTATAGTTTTTCCAATAGTAATGGACTTGCAGTTGCCAATCTTATGGGTTGGAACAGGGGAAAAATTTGTTGATTGTGATGTTTTTGAGGCCAAAACATTTGTTGACGCAATGTTCGCCTAAAATGTGAAGCTGATTGAAAACTCTGATTTGTGTATTATTAAGATATGAAATTTGAGTTACTTATTTTTGAAATATTTGGTTGTTAAATATGTTGGATGCAGTAATTTGGTTAATTGCAATTGAGATAATTGGATTAGCCTCATTTCCATTTTGCTACTATCTTTTCCCCTTTTTGCGAGATCGTGGATACTGTGTAAGTAAACCTCTTGGCATCTTGATATTAGGGTATTTTGTATGGGTATTAAGCATTTCTAATTTGTTGCCAAGTATACAGCCGACGATTATTGGTTTGGCAATTGCTTTCATCGGCTTAAGCGGGTTCATTAGCTATAAAAAGCGTATGCAACTCAAGATATTCATCACAGAAAATGTGAAAGTTTTACTCCTCACTGAAGCAATATTCATATTGTTTCTTTTATTTTGGGTTATTTACAAAACATACGACCCAAGTATAAATCATACTGAACAGCCAATGGATTTTGGGTTTTTTAATGCATCGATCAGGTCTGTTTATGGACATCCACAAGATCCATGGTTGTCGGGTAATAGTATCGATTATTATTATTTTGGATATTGGATATTAGGTGCTATTACTGAGATGGTTGGGGTGGCTCCTGCGGTTGCCTATAACTTGTCTATAGCGTTGATAGCAGGTTTATCAGCTTCTTGTATTTTTGGATTGGGTGTAAATTTAGTTCCTTTTAATTCTAAAAAGTCTTTTAGTCCATATATTGCCGGAGCAGCTGGAGTGTTTTTATTGATGATGATAGGGAACTTGGAGGTGGTTTTAGAATTCTTAAGGTTTAATTTGATAGGATCCAATGAATTTTGGAATTGGGTTTCTATTCAAGGATTGGTCACTCTACCGGAGACTGCAGGTAATCTGTGGAGACCAACTGAACATTGGTGGTGGTGGCATGCGACACGGGTAATTAACACAGTGCAAGATGGCGTAACAATTGATTATGTTATTCATGAATTTCCGTTTTTTAGTTTTATGCTTGGAGATTTACATCCACACATGGTGTCAATACCATTTTTATTAACCTTTATTGTGTTCTGTTGGAATTATTTTAGAACTGTTACTGCTGAAATAAATAGATTGGCGTTCACTTCTAACTTATTGATTGGCGCATTTTTGTTTGGCGCAATATCGTTTATAAACATGTGGGATTTACCGGTTATGTTCTCAATATTAGCGATTATTGTTTTAATAAAAATATATATTGGCAGAAATAAAAACATGGAAATTTCATACATCAGAGAAACAACTATTGTTCCAGCCATGGTTATTTTAAGTTCGATAATGTTTTTGCCACATTTGATGAATTTTACATCTCAGGTTGATGGTATTGGAATTCTTGCACCTAATATGACCAGATTTTTCCATTCAATAATAGTTTGGGGTGTACATTTACCTATTATTGTATCTATGGTTTTATATTGGTTTTGGAAAACAGATTTGGGCGTTAATTGGAAAAGAACTGGAATTATCGCTTTACTAATAGCATTAGGTCCGTATTTTGTTTGGGTTGTTGCAGCTATTTGGTTGAATATGACTTTTACTGATGTATTTAGTCAATTATTTCATATCAGTTTTACAATAGGCATGATTGGATTCTCTGTATATTCACTATTGTGGTTTGCAGAAAAGAAGCAACCACCCTATTCCAAATTATTCGTTTTGGTATTAGCTGTAGTTTCTTTTATGCTTTTGATGGGGGCAGAGCTTTTTTATGTTGATGATTCGTTCTCTGGAGGCTCTGAACGTATGAATACGGTTTTTAAGTTTTATTTTCAATCTTGGATTCTGTTTTCGATAGTTGGAGCAATATCTATAAACTATGGCCGGAGTATCATAAATGAACTTTTAGGTTTCAGGAGAATATTCGGCGAATTATGGAAGTTCGCATGTGTGATATTAATCTGTTCAGCTTTTTACTATGTCCCGGCAACGCTAGATACCAGGACAAATTCATTTCAATCGAGGCAAACTTTAAATGGACTTGAATTCATAGCGTTAAGCAATTTAGATGAATACAAAGCTATCGAGTTTTTGCAAAATGACAAAGATGCATCTACTGTTTTGGTTGAAGCTCCTGGAGGAGGTTACAATGACTATGGGAGAATTTCGTCTAGTACTGGTATACCAACGGTAATTGGATGGGTGGGTCATGAGACACAGTGGAGGGGTGATAATGATGCCTTTAACTCTAGATTAATCGATGTAGCCAATATATACACTTCGCAAGATTTAGATCAAACTAAAGCCATCTTGTCTAAATATAATGTTAAGTATGTATATATAGGACACAGAGAAATCAATCGTTTCAGTGAAGACCAGTTAGGTAAATTTGGACTGTTTATGGATTTGGTTTTTCATTCTGGTAACGTTTATATATATCAAATACGCAGCTAGTACATAATTTGATGAGAGCAAAACAAAACATAAATAACAAAGGTTACAAATTATTTATTTACTTTGGGGTATTAATTATTTTCGCCTTTGTTTTTAGATTTTGGGATTTAGATCAAAGAGCTATGCATCATGATGAAAGCTTACACGCATTATACTCTTGGTACATTGATTCAAGTGAAGGTTTTTTTGGGAATGGTTATAAACATGATCCAATGATGCATGGACCTCTTCAAATTGAAGTGACAGGTTTGATCTTTAGGATTTTTGGAGACAATGAATATACCGCCAGAATCCTTTATGTTCTTTGTGGTTCTTTTATAGTAATCATCCCTTATTTTTTAAGGTCTAGATTAACGAATATTGGTGCAGTATTGGCTGGTGCGATGTTAGCTTTTTCTCCCACTATGATGTACTTCAGCCGATTTGCAAGAAACGATATTATAGTAGCATTATTGACTCTATCTTTGGTCGTTTGTATGTGGAGATATATGGACGATCGAAGGAATAAATATTTATATTATTCTTCTATACTTTTAGCTTTATTGTTTGTAGCAAAAGAAACAGCTTATATCATAACTGTCATTTTCGGATTTTACTTTTTCATATTAGTTGCTGCTGAGAATATTAAAGTTGTAAAGAAATTTGCATTCTCAACTAAACCTAATCTGATTATGCTGGTATATAGACTAACGTTAGCATTTTATATGAAATTGTATCGAGGAATTGTTTCGAAAACCAAATCAAAGGCTTTGGACTTAATAGTGATATTTGTCTGTCTTAGTTTGCCGCTTTGGTCGGCGATATTTGGATTAATTCAATTTACCCCTATATTGGATTGGTCTGGTCTAGTTTTGATTAGTCCTATTGGAGGTTATGGGCCTATTGGGGCTCCTTATGCGGGAGGATTAGTTATAGCATCAGGTTTTGTTTTATTTAGTGTATGGATATCTGCACGGCTTGGTATTTTGTGGAACAAAAAACTTTGGTGGCGATGCACTTTGTTATTTTCTATTATATGGATTTTGTGCTTTTCTTCATTTTTAACCAATGTAGGTGGCATTGGTAGTGGATTATGGTCATCTTTGGGATATTGGCTTGTTCAACAGGAAGAAGCAAGAGGGGGGCAGCCTTGGTATTATTATTTGATTTTGATCAATGTATATGAATTGTTGCCTATATTGATATCTATTCCTGCTACGATATTTTTTGTAAAGAGCAGAGATAAATTTGGGATTTTTCTTGTTTACTGGAGCATTTCAACTCTATTGGCATACACTATCGCAAGTGAAAAAATGCCTTGGCTTTTGGTAAATATAATATTGCCTATAATTATTTTGTCAGCAAGATATATGGCTTATTTGATTGAACCAATTAGGTGGAATCAAATAGATAAAATTAAAGTTGCAAGTTATGCCTTTTTGCCTTGTTCAGTAATAACATTCTTATTGGCTGTTATATTTTATGGGGATTTGATGGATGCGGGTAAATTGATTGGTTTATTTGTTTTGGTTTTTACCTTCGTTCTCGTGTTAGTTACTTCCGCTTTGATAATTAAATATAAATCTGAATTGAAGCTTTTTAAATTTGGATTTATCTTAATCGCGATAATTTTATTTAGCTTTTCTGTTTACAATTCTTTTAGATTAAATTTCAGATATGAAGATACTCCTGTTGAAATGATGATTTATACGCAAACGTCCCCAGATATTACAAAACTGCTGAGTTTCATTAATAGGCATGAAGAAAGTAATGGAAAAAACAGTGTACACATTGGTATAGATGCTACGAGTGGGTTTACTTGGCCTTGGTCATGGTATATGAGAAATAATCGCAATACGCGCTACATACCGTACTCGAGATCCAATCTAGAAATGATATCGGATTCAGATATAATTTTGGTGCACTCCAGAAACAAAAATGAGGCTGATGAACTGTTGAGAGAAACATTCCATCTAGGTGTAATGATAAAACATCGTTGGTGGTTTCCAGAAGGATACAGAGGTATGAGTTTAAATAAATTTGCCGACTCAACTGGTAGCATAAATACATGGAGATGGATTTTGCGCTATTTCTTATTTAGAGATGGGATCATTGATAGGCTGGGTAGCGAAAATGCTTATGCTTATTTCTCTGTAGACAAGTTTCCTGAATTCGAGCCTAGGTTAATTCAGTAATTATCATGAATATTTTAAAATCTAAAAATCCAAACATCAAGTTGGCTTTTAACTTTACTTTTGGCCTGTTAGTCAGTGTTATTTTAATGGCTATTTTCTTTGCAACTTTGGATATAAATTCTTTGGTTGATACACTCAAAGAAGTGAATTATTGGCTGATAATACCTTCTGTTGGAAGCTATATGATTTCCGTTTTCTTTAGGTCATTAAGGTGGAAATATCTTCTTAAACATTTAAAACATATAAAGATGAACATTTTGTATGTAGTTGTTGTAATTGGATATATGGCCAACAGTTTATTGCCCATGCGTATAGGTGAACTGGTACGAAGCTACTACTTAAGTAATGAATCAAATATTAGCAAGTCATCAATTCTTGCAACTATTTTGGTTGAAAGGGTTTTAGATGCAGTAACGCTGTTGTTGTTTATAGGTATAGGGGCAATTTTTGTTCCGATGTCAGGAATTTCTTCAATTGTGCCGTTCGGAATAAAAATATCCTCAAGTATGCTAGCTGTTTTGTTTATTACTGTGTTTTTTGGTGCGTTTATAATGCTTATAGTCATAGCTAAAAACCCTTTAAAATTTACGAGACTTGTATTTAGGCTAACAAAATTATTGTCACTGCCTTTTAAAGGCAAAATTGATTCTTTCGCTAAAACTTTTTTTGAAGGTTTAACCTCATTAAAACATCTGAATAATGTTATGTTTTTAATTGCTTTATCGGTTCCAATTTGGGGGTTTGAGGCTGGTGTGTTTTCAATAATGGCTCATGCTTTTCATATAGCTGGTGTTTTTGATAATTGGTGGCAGTTTATTCTCGTGATGATTTTGACAACTTCAATATCCAATGTAGGTAGTTCAATTCCTGCAGCTCCTGGAGGTATTGGATTATTTGAATTGATAGCAAGAGAAACTATTGTATGGCTACCTTTTGGAAATATAACAAGAGGAGTAGCTGGGGGATATGCCGCATTGGTTCATGCAGTATTGATAATACCATTGATTATTTTGGGGCAAATATTTTTATGGACCATGAACTTCAAGTCAATTAAAGGTGTATTTCACGAAGAAAAATAAAAATGCATGTTCAAAAACTTTACTAGGCCTCTATTACCTCGGTAATCGATAATCATCTGATTGTGAGTGAAACCCTCGCTGTGCTATTATTTTGTATGTTATTAATATAGGTTTGGCTGGTGACTAAAATAAGTTCTACTCTCGCTATTCAAATAAGGGAAGTTTTAGAATCCCTAGATACAAGAAAATCAACAGTTTTATCATCATTGTTAGCCATACATGATGAACTGCGTTATTTACCAAAAGAGGCTATTGAAGCAGTAGCTAAGCATCATAAAGATGTTAGTGTAAACGATGTTTGGGGAGTGGCAACGTTCTATACTAATTTTAGGATAGATACACCTCCCACCAAACATCAAATAGAGGTTTGTTGGGGTCCCACGTGTCATTTAATGGGTGCGGGGTCTATTTTGGGTGCTGTACAACTCGAATTGGACTTAAAGGGAGAGGGAGATACTTCTGATGGGAGAGTGTGTTTGAAATATAATACTTGTATAGGAGCTTGTTCCCAGGCTCCGGTCATGATGGTTGATCATAAAATAATTGGAAAAGTTACATCGGAATCTGCAGTTAAAGTATTAAAGGAGCTTGATTGATTTCATTTCATATAGCTTTGAAATATTTAAAGATTGGAAACATCGAATAGAAAATAGAAATTATGAGTTTATTTACTGAAATAGCAACTGAATCTAAATCCATTTGGGCAGAGATTGAGAGTGGGGAGAAACCGTTTATTAGGATTGGAACAGCTATGTGTGGAATTGCTGCTGGAGCGAATGCAGTAGTAGATGAAGTGAAAAATGTTGTTAGCAATAATAATATCGATGCAACGGTGAGTGAGGTGGGTTGTATCGGGATTTGTTTTGCAGAGCCGATATTAGATATAAAGATTCCGGATGGCACTAGATTACTGTATGGAAATGTAAATCCAGAAAATGTTTCAAATATTATTGATGGTTGTCTACTGAAATCAGATATTCCTAAATCAAAATTGATTGGTTCCTTGGGTGAAATAATTGAAGGTGATGATGCGATACCGGATTTATTGCAGACCCCAATTTTTAAGTTGCAGCACAAAATCGCCCTAAGGAATGCCGGTGAAATAGACCCATGTGATATCAATCAATATATTGGACGTGGGGGATACTCTGGCTTAAATAAAGCGTTAACCGGCATGAAGTCTGAAGAGGTTCTTCAACAAGTAATGGATTCTGGATTAAGAGGTAGAGGAGGTGCATTTTTTGCCACTGGTTTGAAATGGAGCTTTTTGTCTAAATCTAAAGCCAAAGGAAAATACATATTATGTAACTGTGAAGAAGGTGATCCTGGAGCTTTTAACGATAAAGGTATATTAGAAAGTGATCCACATACACTTGTTGAAGGAATTATTTTGGCTGGCTACGCTACAAATTCGTCAAATGGAATTGTTTTTGTTAGACATGGTCATTCTGGCCCAATAAATAAAATTGAAACAGCGATATCACAAGCATATGAAAAAGGTCTTTTAGGTAAAGATATATTGGGGTCAGGTTTCTCTTTTGATGTAGATGTTTCCTTAACTGGTGAATCTTATGTTGCTGGTGAAGAAACAGCACTCATGGATGCAATAGAAGGCAAACGTTCGATGCCTAGGTCAAAACCGCCGTTTCCTGCGGCTTTTGGAGTATGGGGAAAGCCAACTAATATAAATAACGTAAAAACATTAGCTTATATACCTTCAATAATAGAAAAAGGTGGAGAATGGTTTAAAAATATAGGCGTAAATAAGAGTACAGGAACAGCGATAATATGTTTGAGTGGCAAGATTAACAACCCTGGCTTATATGAAGTTCCATTAGGTATTTCTATTGGGCAAGTCATCAACGAGATAGGTGGAGGAGTGACAGGTGGCAATAAAATTAAGTTGTTGCAAACAGGAGGTCCTCTTGGTGGTGTTTTAGGAGAAGCCGGGCTAGAAATCAATATAGACTTTGATGAAATGGCTCAGGCTGGAGCAATTTTGGGTTCAGGGGGAATAATTGTTGCAGATGAAAATACATGCGCAGTCGACTTAACTCGTGTTCTTGTAGCTTTTTGCCAATATGAATCTTGTGGGAAATGTTTTCCATGTAGGTTGGGAATGTCACAAATGCTCGAGACTATTAATAACATTGCTGAATACAAGGCTAGTGAACAAGATCTTGAAAAATGCAGGAAAATAGGAGGGGCTATGCAAGCTGGCTCGTTATGCGGTCATGGTCAACTTGGATTTAATCCTATAAGATCTGCCTTACAACATTTCAAATCTGATTTTGACAGTCATGTCTTTGAAAAAAAATGCCCTACTGGTGGATGCGAGTCTGAATATCACTTCCCTGTTTCGACAAAACCTTATGGATCTTCTATTTCGCCTAATTCTGAGCCGATTAATTTAGTTTTGAATGGAAAATCGAATCAATAAAGGACCTTATTCAAGCATGCCTGATCATATCGAGTTAAATATAGACGGCCAATTAATCAAAGCAGAACCTGGAACCAATATATTGCAAGCCGCTATTGATGCGGGCATGTACATACCCTATTTGTGTTATTACCCAGGGATGAAATCCTTTGGGGCTTGTAGAATGTGCGTTGTTGAGGTTGAAGGGGGCAGGGGTTTGCCGGCTTCATGCACAACTCCAGTATCAGACGGCATGGTTGTTAATACAAATACGGACACAGTAAAAGATTTGCGCGAAGACGTGATGGATTTACTAATATCTGAACACCCTCATGGTTGTCTCAATTGTCACAGGGTTGATTTATGTGGGCCTGCAGATACTTGTTTAAGACATGTTTCTGTTAATGATAGATGTGTGACGTGTCCCAAAAACGAAAGATGTGAGCTCAAGGACACTGTGAGATATTTGGAAATGGACTTAGATACTAATTTCAAATATAACTATAGGAATTTGCCTCTAAAGGTTGATGAGCCTTTTTGGGATATGGATCTTAATCTATGTATTGTTTGTGCTCGATGTGTGAGAGTGTGCGACGAAGTTCGTGGAGATAATGTCCTTACACTTATGGACAGAGCAGGAAAAAGCTTAATTGGCACATCCACTGGTAATTCAATATTAGAGTCCGGCTGTGAATTCTGCGGGGCATGTATAGATGTGTGTCCTACTGGAGCATTAGTAGAGAAAAAACACAAGTGGTCAAAAGCTGCTACTACGACTTCTACTATTTGTAGCTATTGTCCAGTTGGATGCAGTATCGATATTGAAGTAGATTCTCGGCAAAAAGTGATTCGTACCAAATCTGAGGTGAAGTCCCCGGCTAATCATGGACAGCTATGCTTTAAAGGTAAATTTGGTATGGAATTTATCAATAATCAGAATAGACTCAAAAAACCATTGGTTAAGGCTAAAGAAGGATTTATAGAAACCGAATGGGATGAAGCTATATCTTACTTAAGCAATAAATTGGCCGAATATAAGGGCGACGAATTTGCACTGATAGCATCAGGCGCAGGAACAAATGAAGATAATTACATTGCTCAAAAATTCACAAGATTGGTTATGGACACCAATAATATAGATGTTTGTACCAATGTTTATCCAGAATTAGTTAATCCATTAGAAGAAACCTTGGGATTCCAAGCTGCTACTAACAGCATTTGGGATTTGGAAAATTCTAACGGATTTGTCGTTATGACTGCAAATTTGACTGAGGAACAAGGAGTAGTTGGAGTACCAATAAAAAAAGCATTGAAAACCGGTTCTAATTTGGTTGTTATTGATTCGAGAGAAACCGAATTGACAAGGTATGCAAAAGCTTGGTTGAGACCTAGGCCCGGGACAGAAGCAATTTTAGTAGCTGGGATTATAAGGGTAATACTAGATGAATCTCTTGACGACCATGAATTTTTGGCAGAAAAATGTAAGAATGTACCCGAGTTTAAAAATGAAATTTGGTCATATGATCTTGTAAAAGTATCGGAAATAACATCTATAGATCAAAATGATATTCAAAGTGCAGCCCGTATCATAGCTAATAGTAATCCATGTTCTTTTATATATGGGCTTGATTCTCTTGTGTCTCAATATCCTAGCGAATATGTAAAAAGTATAGTCAATTTAGCTCTGGTCACTGGCAATATGGGCAAATCAGGATCTGGTTTATATCCAATGTTTCATGGAGCAAATCAACAAGGTTCTCGTGACGTGGGTTGTACTCCGGATTTATTGCCTGGCTATAGAAAGATTGATAGTGAATCTGACCTTAAAACATTCGAATCCGTGTGGGGAATTAGCATGCCAGATAAAAAAGGCATGGGTATATCTGAGCTAGCTAATGGAGTAAAAGAAGGATATATCAAAGCCCTTTATTTATTGGATGGAGATGAATTTATAACTGAAAACGATATTAACTCAATTATAGGCAATAGGGATAAATTAGACTTTTTAGTGGTACATTCTAGTTTCAGCAATGAATTGACTGAAATAGCTGATATTGTGATTCCGTCCAAATTATTTGCAGAGAAAAATGGAACATATACCAATTTAGAACGACGTATTCAGCTTCTTGCAAATATACCAGGTAAGGGCGAGGATTTATTTGAAGATTGGGAATTTCTTTCAAAAATAGGCTCCAATATGAAAGTGAGCGGGTTCAGTTTCAAAAGTTCTTCTGAAGTATTTGAAGAAATTGTAAGTATCGCAGGAATCTATTCAGGAGTCGAAAATAAACAATTGGATAGCGGGGGTGTTCAGTGGCCGTGGTATCCAGACAAGTTTCAGGGGACAAATATGTTGTATGAAGGAACTGAACAAAAATTCAAACTTTCGCCCATGAATTTGAAAGACAACAATTTAGTCGATTATGAATTGATAAAATCAAAAGAAAGACCCTTTTTGTATGCTCCTGGCAGGATTCTGCATGATTCTAGTAGAAAAGTGGAGATTGAACCGTTTGGCAAAATAAATAAACTTAAAGTAGACCAAGTAATTGAAATGAGTCCTGAAGATGGACGAGATATAGGGGTTATTGAGGGGGATAGAGTAAATCTAACTACTGACACTGGTGCTATTGAAGGAGTGGTTAGCTTATCTGGTCCTCATAAAGGTCTAATCTCAATCACGTCCCTATTCGGAGAAATAATGACTGGATTAAGCCAAAATAAAGATCCAAGAGCAATATCAAATATTGAAAGATTAAATATAACTACAGCGAACGTAACAAAAATAATATAGATTAAGGTTTTGATTAAAAATGGTAAATAAAAAAACATTCAAACCAAAGTTGCTTGAATCAAAAGTGACAAAAAGAGTAGATGTGACTGAAGATCTGCTAATTATGTGGATAACTAAGCCTGATGAATATTCATTCAAGCCAGGACAATATTGTACGATTGGGATAGATGGTTTAGAAAGGGCTTACTCAATTGTATCTGCTCCCCACGAAAATGAATTAGAACTTTTCGTAGAACTTGTCCCGCCTCCAGATGGCATGTTAACTCCAGAAATTTGGAAATTGAAAGAAGGACAAACTATTTCAATAAGGCCGAGAGCCAAAGGTGTATTTACTTTTAAACCCAAGTATGAAAAACACTTGTTTGTTGCAACAGTAACTGGTGTTGTACCCTATATAAGCATCTTAAGAGACTATTTACATTATAACCAATCGGGACATGAGTTTTATTTGCTTTTTGGTGCAAGTTACCAATCCGAGTTTACTTACAAAGATGAGATTGAAGAAATAAGTAAGGCCCATAATGAATTTGTCAAGTTCGTCCCGACTGTCAGTAGACCTCAAGAAGCTGCCAATAGTTCATGGACTGGTGAGACTGGAAGAGTAAATGAAATAGTGGGTAAATATATAGAAAAATATAATCTTGATACAGAAAACACGTTGATTTATGCTTGTGGGCATCCCGGGATGATTGAAGACGTGAAAGAAAAATGGGTTCCAAACGGATTTAAGGTAGAAGAAGAACGGTTTTGGAAAGAAGATTAATGGGTTGCGCTTAATTAAATTTATCTGTTTATTTAATTTCAAATCGAACATATGTGTATTAACAGGCTTGGTTATTAATAGTAGATTTTAATATTTTGTGGATGGACATTA
>CAYRIG010000012.1:0-13257 GCA_964424315.1 uncultured Dehalococcoidia bacterium
TAAATAAGGCAATTATAATTACTAATAAAAGGGATATTGCCCCGGCTTTGGCAGCATTCCATTTAAGAACTACAATCCCCAAAGTCAAAATGATAATCGGTATACTCGCTATAAATATATCGATGTTAGTGGTGTTAGAAATAAAGTCCAAAGCTACCTCGATAAACAGATATGATTAAATAAATCGTTCATTCAAACCTATCTGGGCTGAAAGGAGTTATATCCATATCAGTTGAATTTTGCAAAATTAGCTCAGAAATGATTTTACCCATTGCTGGTCCCAAAGTTATCCCAGACCTTAATCCTCCTGTACCAACATATATTTGTGGATAATCACCAAAATTGCCGATTATGGGAAGATTGTCTGGTGACACAGGTCTAATACATGCTGTTTGCTTGACGATTTTGGCATCTTTAATGCCTGGGATCATTTTGACGGCGGATTTCATTATTTGATCACGTGATTCAATTGTTGTCGATTCATCATATCCTTCATCTTCCTCTGTAGTACCTGTCCAAATTAAACCATCAGGTTTAAGATTTGCGTAATTGCCTGACCAAGAAACCGAACAATTTTCTAAAATTCCAGGCTTTGATAACCTCAATATTTGTCCTTTAAGGGGCATAATTGGCAATTTAATATTTAACCAATTAGTAAATGCACTACTCCATGGTCCCATAGATATAACAATCTTATGGCTGGTTAAACTTGGAGCATTCTTCAAATTTACCGTTACGCTGGTATTGGAATTAATTTTTAGCCCAACTACTTCATCATAAATAATTTGAGCTCCTTTCATTTTAATTGCAGCATGCAATGCTGATACTAGATTATAAGGATTTACATCCATAGCTTTTTTTACAAATACGCCACCTACAATTAGTTTTGAAATACTTGGTTCTATAGAGAATATTTGAGACGGATCCAGCCAATTAAATTCAACATCAGAAAGGTTGGAGTTATTTTGCAACAGGTATTGTTTCTCCTCTTCATTGAAAGCAAGGCTTATTGCAGATTTATCTCTATATTGAATATCAATGCCTGTATATCCGGGTAGAAATTCAGATAATTGTTTGTGAAGCGAACAACCTTTCAATGCTAGAGGGTAATTTGGATCTTGTGTTTTTGACGCTCCAATACTTCCGTATGCAAATCCTGAGGCATGACTACCTATAGGATCTTTTTCTATTAGAACACAGTTAATACCAGATTCTATCAAGTAGTAAGCTGTTGTAATTCCTACGATGCCGCCGCCAACAATTACTATATCTGGGTTCAAGGTATTCAAAATGCTTTTATATTAAGTGGAAATTAATGTTTGTAACTTAGCATAATCCAAATAGGTTTTCTAGTTTAATAACTTCAGAATGCAAATTTTGTAAATAGAATATAACTATGTTGAAAAATATATTTGCGAATCGATAGAGTGGGTTAATATTAATTCGAATTTCACTTGACAGGGTAGGTTGACTAACACTAACATCGACTGAATTAATTGTTTGTGGTTTTCATCTCATACATCATAGGCGGAGTATAATATGGCGAATTTAAGAAAAGCGGATATTGTTTCAAGAGTAGCAACTATGTTAGATACATCAACTGCTAAAGGCGAAGAAGCCTTGAATGCAGTTCTTTCAAGTATTGAAGATGCATTGATTAGCGGAGATAAAGTTGTTTTAACGGGTTTCGGTTCATTTTCAGTTAGACAAGTTAAACCAAGAAATATTAAACCGATACTCGGTCCTCAGGCAGGTAAGATTGTTACGATACCTTCCCATAAAAGGGTTGGGTTTACTGCTGGAGCAAAATTGACAAGAAAGGCAGCTAAGAATTAATACTCTATTGTTTTAATTAATTTTGCTTTATACCAATTGATGATTTGAATCTCTTAAACAATGAACTTTTAGATGATTTCTTTTTGCGTTTCCTGGGTTTTTCCGGTGGAGCTTTTTCGTTGTTAATACTTTTGGATATCAACTGATTAACTAGGCTGATCTCTTTTTTTATTTCATCCAACGCTGGATAGATATTTACTGACAAATCGTTTGTAGTTTGTTCTCCCACATTTTCATTGTCTTTATCAGATAGTTTTGCTTTAATATTTTCATTTTCTTTTTTTAATCTTGCAACCTCTATCAATAAATTACTGTACTTATTCAATACGGAGTCAAATGCGGATATATTATCATTCTTATTTATATTGTTTGGTTCTGACATGCTTAACCTTTTTGTGTTTTCGTTAGTATCTATAGATTATAAACTTATTTGGCGATTTGAGCCAATTATCGAAATAAAACAAATATTTTGCTTGAACTAAAGAAAAACTATAGTAAATTGCTTTATATAGATATGGTTGTCGGATTTCCGAAATATCGCTATCCCATAAAATATATTGGAAAGATATTGACAATAACTAAAGAAAACTATAGTCTTGGTTTATGGTAACATCAGCGAAAATGATCTTATGCGACACATGTAATGTATGGGTTAAGGCCCAAGGTGTGGGTACTCATAGGCGCCAGAAACATCAAATTTTGCAAAATAAAACTCCGATGTGTGCTGGAGAAAATTCGACCTTTTTACTGGGAGAAATCAAACAGGAAATTGATAATCTGAAAAGACTTTATAATGGTTCTGATCGAACATCTGAAATAGTCGAAAAATTAATAGCAAATTATTCAGACAGTCCTCCACCAACGGATCAAAACCTGGTAGGTGAAAAAATCGAAAAACTCAACTCGCAAATGGAAAAATTGCTGAGTCGGATACAGAATATAGAAAACATACTGAGATTTTGATTTGCTAATACCCTGCATGTTTGTCTGCGACCCGTATGAAATCCCTTCCATTCAAAAAACGGTTGATATTTTCTCTATAGATTTGAAATCTGTCAGTTTCTAAATTTGAAGACATAGAGGACGTATGAGGCGTCATGATCACATTTTTCATATTCCATAGTTTACTCGATTTTTCAATCCAGTGATTATCCAAATTATCAAATACTGCTCCAGCTAACCGTCTTTCTGAAAGGGCTGTAATCAAAGCATTCTCGTTTATTATGTGCGACCGTGACAGAACAATCACGTGAGCTTCTCTACGCATCAATCTTATATTTTTATCATTGATCAGATTTCTGGTATGTTGTGTCAATGGAGCAGCTATGACAACCCAGTCGGAAATAGATAGTAACTCATTCAATTTTTCAGGTGTCCATACCGTAGCAATATCCTGGTCGAAAGATGTATGGGTTCTGGATATTCCAAATATATTCATTCCAAAACCGTAAGCCCTTTTTGCGATTGCCTTACCTACTTCCCCGAAACTGATTATGCCCAAATTTTGACCGTGTAAATCTTTTATGCTGCTAAGGTATTTTGTTGGGTCCCATGTTTTTTCTCTTTGGTCTTGAAAATGGTCCGCTAGGCTGTGAGTAATAGCTAGCATAGTTGCGAAAACATATTCTGCCATTGGGATGACGTGAGCATTTGGAGAGTTTGTTAATACAACTTTGCTATCTACTATCGGATGATTGGGTTCTAACTCAAAACCGGACACAGGATGATGTACCCATTTCAATTTTTGGTTTAAATCAAATATTTTGGCGGTAGGTATACCGAAAGTTGCATTTGCATCCACTATGTGAAGCTTCTGATCACGTTCAGTGTATGCTTGTTGGAATATTATATCTGGAAATTCCTGAACGAGTTCATTGATTAAATTTCTTTTAGTTGGCCATAGCTCGTTTAAGTCGCTGTTTAGCAAGATTTTAATAGATTGATTTCTTATATCAGGCACTTTTATTGGATTGCCCTAAGGTATTGGTCTGGCCAGGCAATGGATCCGTCTAATTCTGATTTAGCATATAATGGCCAATAGGGATTTCTAAGAAGTTCTCTCCCTATGAAAACTACGTCTGCATGGTTGTCTTTTAATATTTGTTCTGCTTGTTTAGCTTTGTTTATCATACCGACTGCACCGGTTAAAATATCTGCCCCATTTCGTACTTGCGAAGAAAGTGGTACTTGGTATCCTGGATAGGTTTCTAACTTTTGATATGGCGAGTTTCCTCCTGCAGAACAGTCAATTAAGTCTACTCCCTCAGATTTTAAACTTAAGCTTAGTTCTATTGAATCTTCTGTAGTCCAACCGCCTTCGACGAATTCGCTCACAGATATACGCGCAAATAATGGTATTGAATCGGGTATTACTTTCCTTACTTCTTTGACAACCTCTATAACAAAACGTGATCTATTTACAAATGAACCGCCATATTCATCTGTACGGTTGTTAGAAATTGGAGAAAGAAATTGATTTGCCAAGTAGCCATGAGCAAAATGAAGCTCTATGCATTTGAAGCCAACATCTACTGCGCATTTTGCGGATTCGGAAAATGCCGATATCAAATTTGTAATATCATGTTTTGTTAGTTCTTTTGGTGTATCCCAAGTTTCATCATATGGTATTGGGCTTGGACCAACTATATCCCAACCTTCTTTTTCAATAGTTAATCTATTACTTCCTAGCCATGGTTTATTTCTAGATGCCTTCCTTCCAGCGTGCGCTAATTGTATCGCTGGTACGGAATTATATTTTTCAATGAATGCTACAATGGGTTCAAATAAATTTGCTTGTTTTGTATTCCAGAGCCCCAAATCGTAGGGAGAAATCCGACCTTCTGGTGTCACTGATGTAGCTTCGGCCATAACCAAGCCAGCTCCTCCTATCGCCCTGGTACCTAGATGGACAATATGCCATTCAGTGGGGGAACCATCTTTTGTAGCTGAAGAATATTGACACATTGGGGAGACGAATATTCTATTATTGAATGTTATCCCGCGTATTTTTATTGGATTAAATAATAAACTCATTTGCTTACATAGATTAGACTAAATTGAATCGATTATAACTTAAATTTGTGACTTGATTGTAGTTCTAATATGAAATATAAATTTAATAATGGTGTAATTGATTGAAATACATACTATATAGTTTTTTGTTAAATCTGACTTTGACTATTTCCTGTTCTGGTTTATTCCAAGATTTGGATGAGCAATGGTACTTAAATGCTCCTGAATTATCCCAAATTACTAATTGGATAAATTCAGATGGATTTACTTTAGAAAGTAAAAAAGGAAATGTAATACTCGTTGATTTTTTTACATATACTTGTGTGAACTGTATTCGTACCTACCCGTATATAAAAAAATGGCATCAAAAATATGAGTCATTGGGTTTGGTAGTGCTAGGGGTACATTCACCAGAGTTTGAATTTGAAAAGAAAATCGACAATATAGAAAGATCGACAAAATTCCACGGTCTAGATTATCCCATAGCAGTTGATAATAAACATGGTACTTGGGATGCTTTTTCCAATAGATACTGGCCTGCTAAATACTTAATAGATGCGTCGGGTAAATTAAGATATTCTCATTTTGGAGAGGGTGGTTATTCAGAAACCGAGAAACAAATACAGGAATTATTGATAGAAGCAGGCGCAGATTTAACAGATACCCCTTTAGTTCAGGCTTCTGAAGTGGTAAGCACTAGTTTTTTCAAGATAACTGGACCTGAAAATAATTTAACTAGAGAATTATATGCCGGCTACACCAGGAACAGTCTAAAGGTACGTAATCTCAAATGGATGAATAATAATAGGGATGAATCTATCAATGACGATGATTCTGAGCTTATTTTTAACCGTGTGGATGATGTTGAAAATGTACTGAACCAACCATATATCATCCAGAGAGATTATTATGATAATCCCGTAGGATCAGTCATCGAGTATACTTATAAATCAGACGTAATCAATAATTTCCTTTATATTAATGGCGCATGGAAGAGTACAGATGAAAGTCTTATACACGGCAGGGAGACATTAAACTTTGAAGATAGTATTTCTTTAAAATTTTGTGCATCTACTGCTAATGTTGTTGTTGGAAAAGGCGATAGTAACGCGTCTTATCTGATTAAGGTAATATTAGACGGGATGCCAGTAGATGAAGGTAATTTAGGAGATGATGTTTATATTGGCGAGAATGCTAATACTTATATTCAGGTAAGTGAGAATAAGATGTTTAATATTTTTCAATCAAAAACATCCCATTTCGATTGTCATAAACTTCAAATAAGTGCTAATTCTCAGGATTTCGAGGTTTTTGCATTTACATTTAGTCCTTCTACTGACTATGTTGAATTACAGTAAAGCTGGAATCATACCCAATCTACTAAAGTTGATTATTTGTATTGTATCTGTCATTTCGTGCCAAATAATTGATCCAGTTAAATCTGAAAACAATGTTTTAAGTGACTCATTAATAACTGGCCCCGTATCTTTAAATGGATTCAATATAATACTTGGGACTTCTGATTTAGCCGTTGGTACAAACAGATTCACATTTGCAATTGTTTCAAAAGACGGCTTATTAGACCTGCCAGATGTTCAAGTTAAAACTATATTTGAAGGTCAGATTAAACAAGCTACAAAGGCTGAATTTAATGAATGGCCAATACCACAAAGGGGTTTGTACGTAACTGAATTAAATTTTGATAAATCTGGAAATTGGGATTTGACTGTCGAATTTATTAGAAACACTGTTGATACAGAAGTGTTAGACATTGAATTTGAAGTAAAGGATAGATTTACTGCGCCAGCTAACGGTGAATTAGCGTTTAAAAGCATTAATAAAACGATTGGCGATGTGGACTCATTCATGGAATTAACCACGGGGAGCTTTTATGACCCAGATTTTTACGGGATTACTATATCTGAGGCGATATCTCAAGCAAAACCTTTTATATTAGTATTTTCTAGTCCTGCATTTTGCACAAATGCGGTTTGTGGACCGCAATTAGAGGTATTACGTTCGATAAAAACCAAATACAAAGAAGAGTTAATATTTATTCATGTAGACATTTATGATGATCCACAACAGGTTCAATCCAATTTTGAGAATGCCAAAACCTCTCCCGCAGTGAAAGAATGGAATTTACCGACTAGCTTATGGACATTTATTGTTGGGAGAAATGGGCAAATCAAATATAGGTTTGAAGCATTTGCATCCGAATCAGAGATAGAAAATGCTTTGAATCAAATATATTAGTTGTTTGCAAATTATACATTGAGATATAGTGGAAATTAGATTGTTGATTTCATATTTACATGTAAAGACTTGATTGCTCACCGCCATTTTATTGAGATTGAGTGGTTATGTGTTTTAGGAGCTTCTAGATAGTTAATAAACCAGAAAGTGGATTCAACCCTAATAGGTCCGTTTTTTATCCGCATTATACATGGGTAATAGTTGTTGTTATTGTACTTGCTAATATGGTGGGTTCTTCTATTCGCATGGCATTTGGCGTACTCATTAATCCAATTGAAATTAACTTTAATTGGGATCAGGGAACAATAACTTTAGCCTATGCTATCTCGAATGTGGTAACCGCTTTATTTTCGCCTGTAGCTGCTTGGCTTTCAAATCGAATAGGTGCCAGAAAATCTATGATGGTTGGAACTATCATTTTATTTATTGGCATATTGGCCATAGGATACATAAGATCTCCTTTGGAATTTTATGTGTACGTGGGTGGATTAATGGGCATAGCGCAAGCGATAATTTTGATTCCTCTAATACCGTCTGCTATGGTGTGGTTTCGCAGGCATTTGGGGCTTGGTATAGGAATGATTATGGGGTCTTGGGGGTTAGGACCAGCACTGGCAACCCCATTGATAGGTTTTTTGGTCGGTGCATTTGAGTGGAAATCTGCATTTGCCATACTTGCATTTGGTACGGCATCAATAATGCTTATACTCATAGCTTTATTCCGAAATCGTCCTTCTGATATGGGGATTGAAGCATACGGTACGTTGCCTAGTGATAAGAATATTGATAAAACCAAACCAGATTCAGAACTTTTAACAAAATTCAATGGTTATATGCGGAAAACCAGCGCCTATTGGAACATGAGTTCGATACACTTTTTAGGTTGTGTCGGTCACTCTGTGATTTTGGTGTATATAATACCTCTTGCTATTCAAAACAATATGAGTGTACTAGAGGCATCTAGTTTAATCACCTTGATGTCGGGTACAAGTGTGATTTCAAGATTGGTTACTCCTATGTTATGTGAAAAGTATGGGACTAAATTTGTGATGGGGTGGTTTTATTTTTTGCAAGGAATCCCTGTGATAATGTTGTTTGGTGCTAGTGATCCGATGATGTTTTATGGGTTTGCTTTGTTTTTTGGCGTCGGTTTAGGAGGTGAATCTGCTGGATTCCCTATATTGATGCGCCAATATTATGGTTTTGCTCCGTCAGCTGCACCCCATGGTACTCAGATGCTATGGGCGGGTTTAGGTATGGCTTTAGGAGGTTGGATTGGTGGTATTTTTTATGATATTTACGGAAATTATAATGTCGCATTTGTAGTATCAATATTAGCAAGTTTTGCAGGTATGGCAAGTATATTTTTCCTCGAGTCAACCAACAAGCTCTTGATTCCCAAATGGGAAGACAGTTAAAGATACCTGCTCATTGTATTTTTTGAAGTTTGCTAAGACTTCGCAGTTCTCTTGGCGGGTTCAATTTACTTCCACGGATGGTGAAAGATACCTCACCAACATAGATATCACCCAACGAATCCACTCCTATTCCATGTGGAGCTATGAATTTACCAGGTTCTTCACCTTCTTCTGGGTGTCCAAACCTACATAAAAGTTCGCCGCTTGGGTTTAAAATACTGATTCTATGACCAAGTCCTGGAGGGATTGGATTGGAATCTGTTGGGGATTCTCCACAAAGTTCACCTATATATATGTTTTTATCGGGACCAATCGTCAGGCCATTCGGCATGTATATATTGTTCCACATATCTAACAAATTACCTTCTGAATCAAAAATTTGCACTCTGTGTGCTTCTCTGTCAGCTACTATTACTCGGTCAGATTCGTCTACAGCAATATTGTGAGGCCTTAGGAATTGTCCTGCGTCTATCCCTGGTTCTCCCCAAGATTTTATATGATCGCCATTGCTAGAATATTTATGGACGCTGAAATTCCCATAACCGTCAGTTATGAATATATCTCCAGTATTTTTTGAAACAGCGGCATGTGTTGGTCTATTGAATGGTTTACCTGACCATTTTTTTGAATGAACACCGGGTTTGCCTATGGTCATAAGAATTTTACCTTCTGGAGAAAATTTGGTTATAGTGTGAATTCCGTCATCGACGCAAAATATGCTGTCGTCAGGCCCAATCAACATCCCGTGGGTTCTGTCACTGAAAATGCCCCTTCCGAAACTGTTTTTGAAATTGCCTAGCCTATCAAATACCATTATTGGATGATTTGTATTTCGGCTGAATATGTAGACATCATCGCGAGAATTGACACCGATACCTGGGGTTTCTATCAGGTTGATACCCTCAGGTAAATTCGGCCAAGAATCTAATGCCTCATATCTGAATTTTCCTTCTCCAACTAAGATACTCATTTTTACTCCTAGCACAAAAAAATAAGAACGGATATGTTACATTTACTACAGTAAACTTCCAATTTGTGTAATTTGCTTTTTATAATAAGCAATCGGTTTGTAATCTGTAATGAAAATTTTTGGTATATATCAAGCGAATGGCGGACTAATTGGAGAAATATCTTATATTTTTCGCAAATTGGTTTTGAACGATAATTGCTCGCTTTGCAAAGTTACCCACAGAGGATTAACACGTAGATCGGAGTGGAAGGATTATTTAAATACACTTAATGTCCATTTCGAATTATTTCATATTAACGAACAACCGTCTGAAATGGCTGTATATACAAAAGGACATACGCCTTGCATTATTGCTGAAATAGGTAACAATTATGTGACTCTAATGAATCCTGAAATTATAGATGAGTGTAACGGTAGTGTTGAAAAATTTAGTACAATATTAGATAAATCTTTGAAAGATTTGCAGAGGACATATGATAAGGATAAGTTATGAATGATGAAGAATACAGGAAAAAATTAACTCCTGAACAATATCAAGTAACTAGATTAAAAGCTACGGAAAGACCCTTCACAGGTAAATACCATGATACAAAAGACCCAGGTGTTTATGTGTGTATATGTTGTGAGCAAAGTTTGTTTTCTTCTGAAACAAAATACGACTCTGGTTGTGGTTGGCCCAGTTTTTGGCAACCTATGGATGCTGATGGAATCACGGAAGAAGAAGATTTAACTTATGGAATGCGCAGGATAGAAGTTACCTGTAGTAATTGCGGCGCACATCTTGGACATGTATTTCCGGATGGCCCCGACCCTACTGGTTTAAGATATTGCATAAATTCTGCATCGTTAAATTTGACTGATTCCGAATGATAAAAATATTTTTATTAGTTCTAGGAATTAATAAGTTATGAGGGTCGTTTCATCAGCCCACTCTATTCGCCCTTTGTAATTTTTTTGGACTTCTTCGATTACTGCTTTTTTTGATTTATCCAGATAATGTGCCTGATGAGTTAAAATCAGCATCTTAACCCCAGTTTCTTTGGCTATTTGTCCTGCAGCTAGTGCGCTTGATTCAGATAGTGCAGTCGCATTGCCTGCCATTTCTTTTTCTAATCTTATGCATTCCATTACTAGTACGTCGCACCCTTCAGCTAATTCTACTAACGATTGACATGGACGGGTATCTCCAGAGAAAACGATGCTGCCCTTATCAGTATTTACCCTGTACGCTAATGAATCCAAGTACGGTTGAACATGTTCTACCCTAGAACATTCTATTGTCCAATCCGGTCCGTTTATTGATTCGCCAGATTCAATATCTGCCGCATGGACTTTTGGTATTTTTCTAGGGAGATTACCACCTCGATTTTGGTAGGCCCATAAGCTTAGTGGGTGGTTTGTTCTTGCCACAAAATCGTGCCAATAGGCACCTTCTTTTTCCCCAATGAGTTTTTCCGTTAGTGTTCGTGTGGGAGGAGGACCATATACCTTTAGATTAGGTTCCTTGCCGATAGACATATCGAATCGACTTAATAAGAAACAAGCGTAATCAGCATCATGGTCAGAATGATGATGGGTGAAGAATAAGTGAGATACATCTAATGGACTTATACCGGATTTAATTAATTTATATGTTGCAGCAGGTCCGCAATCGAACATTAGCCATCCGTCGCCCATTTTTAATGCGTAAGCTGACCCCCAACGTATTTCACTGGGAGTGGGTGTGCCGGAGCATAAGATTTGTAAGGAGATCATATTGGGTTTTTATTTAATTATTACAGCTGGGTTACTTCGGGCCTTGTTTTCCAGAACTCTGTTATTTGTTCAAAAGCATGCGCTAATTGTAAGACGCCAAAATCATCCCTGTATTTGCCAACTATTTGCATGCCTACCGGTAGTCCAGATGGAGTAAATCCAGCTGGTACCGATATTGATGGTGAGCCAGTCAACGTTATGTAGTAGCACGATTTCATCCAATCAATGAAGGTCTCCATTTTTTCATTTTGGATTTCAGTTATATATTTTGTTTCAATATCAAATGGAGGTACTTGTGAAACTGGGCAGATAAAATAATCATACTCTTTGAAAAAAGAGTGCATTCTTTGAAACAAAGCCATTCTTTCTGCTTCCGCCCATCCAACGTCAGGTCCAGATAAAGTAACTCCTTGTTCTATATCCCATGCAAGAGTTTCCTTCAAATCTTTTCTGTGTTTTTTTAATAATTCACCCTGTCCTATTTCTCTTGCCCAGCCTCTCCATATCTTGAATGCTTTATCGGCATTCGTGAAATCAGGTTCATCCTCTATCACAGTGCAGCCCAGATTTTCCAAACTCGCTTTTTGCAAATTGAGTACTGAATTCACAACAGGATCTACAGGTAAACCTCCAAGATTATTGCTCCATGCTATTTTTGTTCCTTTGAAATCTTTTTGAAGTGACTTTGAAAATAAATTTCCAGATTCTGAAATTGAGTTTGGTACTCTTGGGTCCGGACCAGCTATCACGCTCAAAAGTAAAGCAGTATCTTGGACGGTTCGAGCCATCGGTCCATGAACAGATATTGGGTCCCATCCCATCTCACTTGGCCATACTGGAACTCTTCCGGGTGATGGCCTAAATCCTACTACGTTACAAAAATTTGCTGGGTTTCTTAGAGAACCTCCTGTATCGCTGCCATCTGATATATGCTGCATTCCACAGGCAAGAGCCACTGCTGCTCCACCGCTACTGCCGCCACATGTTTTAGTAGTATCATATGGGTTTAGGGTTGCACCAAAAACTTCATTATATGTTTGGGAACCAGCACCGAATTCAGGAGTGTTATTTTTACCTATGGTTATTATGCCAGCGGCTTGCATCCTTTCAATGATTAAAGAATTTTCATTTGGAACAAAGTCACTGAATAATGGCGATGCAAACGTGGTTTTTATCCCTTTGGTAAGGAAAAGGTCTTTATGGGTTACTGGTAAGCCGTGCAATGGTCCTATGGGATTTCCAGAAGCCAATAAATTATCAGCTTCTTCAGCATCTTTAAGACCTTTTTCCTGCAGTAATGTCACAATAGCATTTACTTTAGGATTCACTTTCCCAATTTGCTGTAATTGTATTTCCATCAATTCGCGACATGATATTTTTCTGCTTTTTATAAGTTCGACTATTTTTACTGCTGGTAAAAAACATATTTCCGTATCTGTCATACTAAATCCTTATTTTAAAATCAATCATAACTACCAATAGGATATCCAAAATGCAACGATAGCAATTCCTACTCCTATCCATACTAAAACCAAAGCTTTTTTCATTTTTCAATTCTCATGTTTAGGGGTTACCTGCTATGTTGTTTATTTGATCTTTACGAGTTTCAGTTCCTTTTTTAAGAGTGTAATCCGATAGTTGAATATTAGGGACTGTTTGGAATTTTTCCTGAACGAACCCTTCTGCGTATGGTACACCTGCTGTGACACCGTCGGCTCCTAATTTCAGGCCAACTCTTCTTCTAGCATATTGTTCATCATGTCCTTGAGATTTGTACATAGCTTCAGCAGTCACCCTGTTTTCGAAAAATTCAGAGACATCTACTGCAAAATCCCATTGAGAATCATCGAAATAAACGCCAGGGAAAAAAGTTGCAGGTACTGTATAGGGGGCAATTTTTTGTCCATATCGTGGTAATTGTGCTAATAGTTTAGCTTCTATAACGGCCACAGCAGTCTCTGTGTGGTCATTGTTAGTAGCTGGAACTAAACCATGAGGGCCACTAATATA
>CAYRIG010000012.1:13267-14634 GCA_964424315.1 uncultured Dehalococcoidia bacterium
ATTTTGAGGATGAACTCCCTTATGACTTCTATAGATGTGGGTTGCCTTTCGACTACAAATGGTTTGTCTGTAAATTCTAGGATTTCTACTTCAGTTACCCCAAATTCTGCTGCGACGTCTTTAAGTTCAGCTGCTTTTTCAGCAGCATAGCTTTCTGGCGATTGTTCAACAATCGATTTATCTTGTTGGTCGACTGGTTTTTGCAGTTCGTCAGCTAGTTTTTCATTATGTGTCATTCTTCCAGAAGTCATAGAAATCCACGTTATTGAATCACCCATTTTCGCATGTATGCCACATGTCCCAGCAACGTGCGTAAAATCATGTGGATGAGCCATAACAACGAGAAAGCGAAGATTTTCATTTGCCATATATAAATTCCTTTATTTAGATTTTTACCAATTCCAAGTTTCTTTTACTTCTTTGTTGACTATTGAGCCTTCAGGCCATTTACCGTTATAGAGATCTATTATTGATTGCGCTGCTTCGTTACCCATATCGATTTGTGACTGAATGTCGTTACCTGCCATATGAGGTGACACTATAACGTTATCTAGTTTCAATAGAGGGTTTTGGTGGCTTGTAGGTTCTTCTTCAAATACGTCTAATCCTGCGCCAGCTATCATGTTGTTTTGTAAAATATCAATTATGTCTTTTTCAACTATTAATCCTCCTCTTGCAGTATTTACAAGGTAAGCGGTTTTTTTCATTAATGATAATTTCTGTTTATTAAACATTCCTTTTGTATCTTCATTTAAAGGGCTATGTATACTTACAAAATCAGAATTAGAAAGCAGGTGATCAAGTCCTACTAACTTTATGTTATTTTCATCTACAAATTTCATGTCAGGGTAAGGTTCAGATGCAATGATATTCATTTCCATACCTCGGGCTCTTGTAGCTAAACTTCTGCCGATTCTTCCTAGTCCTACTATCCCTAAAGTTTGCCCGCGAATCGGTCTATTGTTATCGCCATTCCATTCGCCGTTTCGTAACAAGGTGTCTTTTTTGACTATACTTTTTGCTAAAGACATCATTAATGTAATTGCATGTTCTGCTACAGATTGATGGTTGCCGTTTGGAGTTATGGTAACTGCCACACTATTTTGAGTTGCGCTTTCCATGTCTATTTTGTCAAATCCCACCCCGAGTCTAGCAATCACTTTCAACTTAGGTAAATTATCGAGTACTTTAGATGTGTAGTATTCACCGTAAGCTATCACAGCGTCAGAGTCATTTAATTTTCCAATTACGTCGTCATCTCCTGTTTGTCCTTGGGAGAATGCATCATTTGCAGTTAAACTAACCTCGAATCCATTCTGTTTAAGTAATTCTATACACGGAGCATTTTTATCGAATTTACTGTTGCT
>CAYRIG010000013.1:0-14345 GCA_964424315.1 uncultured Dehalococcoidia bacterium
TTTGTATGGTGATGGTGAGCAATATTATTTTATGGACCAAGTCAACTATGAACAGTATATGCTATCGACTACTTTGATTGAATTCGCCATGCCATTTTTAATTGACCAACTCAAAGTCGATTTAATTTTTTATAATAATGCTGTTATATCCATAGAATTACCGAACACAGTTGATTTAGTGGTAAGTGAGAGCGAGCCTGGGTATAAGGGGGATACTGCCCAGGGTGCCACAAAGAATGCCAAATTAGAGACTGGATTAAATGTACAAGTACCTTTGTTTATAGATGTCGGTGATACAATTAAAGTTGATACTAGGACAAAGCAATATCTGTCGAGAGTGTAAAGGATTTTTATTGGTCTGTACTTAATATTTCCCCGGTGATATCTATAGTATGTACAGGGACACCTATTTCGCAGATCTTATCTAGCAATAATGTTTTATCACCGACGACAGTTATGGCTAAATTCTCCAATTTAATTCTTGATGAAGATACTTGTCGAATTTGATCTAGGCTTATATCATCAATGTTTTTTAAGTAGTTTTTATGATAATCAAGAGGTAAATCGTATAGAGCAATTCTTGCCAAATTGTCAATATATTGGTCTTGAGTTTCAAAATTTGAAGCGTACCCTTTTAGTATCCCTTGTTTTGCTATATTTAATTCTGACTGTGTAACAGGTGCCTCTTCAGATATGCCTTTATATTCTTTTATGGTTTCAATAATGGATTCTTTAGTAACTTTGGTTTCAACTGACCCTCCAGCCATTAATAGAGAAGCAAATTGAGACCATTCAATTGTTGAATAGTATCCATAACTATATCCTTTGTCTTGTCTTAGATTTTTAAACAATCTTGAGGTTGGTTGTCCTCCAAAAATATAATTTATTAGGGTCATTGCAAAATAATCGGGGTCTGTGCGCTTTATTGTTAACATGCCAGCTCTAATTACAGATTGAGGTGAATTTGGTTTATCAAGTATATAAATAGATGGTCCTGGTCGGACAATTGGATCTAGGTTGGGTGTTTGAATTTCATTAGCGGAATTTGGTTTTTTATTCAACCAATCCGATAAGGAATCTTGGATTTCTGCAGTAACATCTGATTTAGGTCTTCCTGAGACGACCAAAATTGTTGAATTTTGCGGCAAATATGTTTTGTTATATTGGTTGGCAATAGATTTTTGAGTTGTTTTTTGCAATGAAGAGTCAGTCCCTTTGATAGGATGACTTAGAGGATAATTTCTGTTGTATATAATTGCTCTTGACGCTAAGCGGCTGATAGCCACAGGGTCATCTGATATACGCTTTATATCAATAAGTTCTTGTTTCTTTACTCTGTCTAATTCTGGTTTTGGGAAATTTGCATTAGTCAAAATATCTGATAATAGGCTCTGAGTAGTTAAGCAATTTTCATTGAGGGATTGAGTGTAAACTGCAGTATGTTCGTGATAAGCGGTAGCATTAAGTGAGGATGCAATAAATTCTAGTTGTCCATGTATTTCTTCTGATGATTTATTGGTTGTACCTTCAGTGACTAATTTTGATGTTATATGGTTCAATCCAGGGGTGTTCTGAGGATCCTGATTAGAACCTCCTTTGAAAATTATAGATACAGAAGTTAATGGTATTCCTGATTTACTCAAAAATAGCATGTTGGTATCTTCTGATATGCTAATCTTTTCCGGCATTGCGGGAGCAAATCGCGAAAATGTTTTGGGAGCAGGTATTTTTGAGCGATTGATAGAAACATTTTTGGAACCTAAATTAGGTTTTGGCAGTACTTTCATCATTACTCTATTATTTCCAATGGTGGATTTGGTGACGGTTTGGATATCTTTAGGTTCAACAGATGTATATCTTTCTAGATCAGTATTTATAGTATTGGGATTATTTGTAAATATGTTGTAATAATTAAGTTGGTCAGCACGACCACCAAAGCCGCCTATATGTTCTAATTGCGAAATATGATCAGATTTTATTCTATTTATTGACCGTTCAATTTCTTGTTGATTTGGAGGATTGTTAGTTACTTTTTCTATTTCATCTTCTATTATTGACTTCATGTCGTTTAAATCATCATTTGGATTGTTGGATATGATTTCGATGCAAAATTCCCCCGCCAGCTCTTGCGCATAATTATATATTCTTACAGATCTAGCTATTTGTTTTTCTCTGACTAACAATTTGTATAGCCTAGAAGTTTTTCCTTCTCCCAATATCGAAGCTAATATATCAAGCGGGGCTTCAGAATTGTCGAACATTGGAGGGCTTGGCCATACCATATACAATTTAGGTAATTGAACAGAATCAAATAATTGTAAATTTACTTGGCCGTTGAGCGTAGATGAAATCTTATGAGTTCTTTGTATAGGTTGGCCCGGTTTAAGGTTGCCAAAATATTTGTTAATTAGGTCGATAGTTTCATTCTTGTCATAATTGCCTGCTATAGTTAGGCTTGCGTTAGAAGGAGAATAGAATTTTCTGTAAAATGATTTAACATCCTCTAAAGAAGCGGCATTTAAGTCAGCCTGCGATCCAATAACTGGCCATGAATATGGGTGAGGATTTGGAAATATTAATGGTTGTAATTCCAGTTGTGCTTGTCCATATGGTCTATTTTCGTAGCTTTGTCTTCGTTCGTTTTTTACTATTTCCCGTTCTGTGTCAAACCTTTTTTGGTCTATAGCGTCCAGTAAAAATCCCATTCTATCAGCTTCAAGCCATAAGGCTAACTCCAAACTATTTGAAGGTATATTCTCCCAATAATTAGTTCTATCTGATGTTGTAGAACCATTTATTGACGCTCCTACTTTTTGTAATGGGTCGAAATAGTCGTGCCTATGGTTTTTTGAACCTTCGAACATCATATGTTCGAAAAGGTGAGCAAACCCTGTTTTACCGATTTCCTCATTCTTGGACCCTACATGATACCAGACGTTTACTGCAGTCAATGGAAGAGTTTTATCTTCGTGTAATATCACGCTTAGGCCATTTTCTAAAATAAATTTTTCGTATTCTACCGTATACATTTGAGTCTCCATGGAAATTGGTTTAAAGCTAAAGTCAAGATTATAGCATTTACGATTACTTGTCTTTGTCTCTACATGATATGATATAAGGAAGTAACATGAAATCACTCGAAATTATTAGGAGATAATAGGTTGCTGAAGTTTTCACGAAATAGCTTTGCTTATGTTTTAATCTTTGTAGCTCTTGTTGCAATCTTTTTTACTTTTTACTCTGGAAATATAAATTCAACTGAAATCCCTATAACGCGAGTTATTTCAGAAGCACAAAAAGGTACTTTAGACAAAATTGAAATTAGCACCAATGGTAGGTTGAAAATAATAAATAACAAAGGTGAGATTTTCACGTCTAGAACACAAGAATCTGGAGACTTCTTGTTGTTATTAGAAGCTTCAAATGTTGGTTTGGGAACAAGTGGAGTGGAAATTGAATATAAGGGCTCAAGTGGGTTTTCAAACTTATTCGCAGTATTACTTAATTTTCTTCCTATAATATTTTTCGGTGCAGTTTTGCTGTTTATGATGAGACAGGCACAAGGTAACGCGGGGCAAACATTAAATTTTGGTCGAAGCAAAGCTAGGATGTTGATGAGTGCTGAATCAACAGTTAGTTTTGCAGATGTAGCTGGCGTAGAAGAGGCAAAAATCGAATTAGAAGAGGTTGTTGATTTTCTCAAACATGCTGAAAGATTTTTGAATTTGGGAGCCAAGATACCTAAAGGTGTATTATTGGTAGGTCCTCCTGGAACAGGAAAAACTTTATTAGCAAGAGCAGTGGCAGGTGAAGCAAAAGTTCCATTTTATTCGATAAGTGGCAGTGAATTTGTTGAAATGTTTGTTGGTGTAGGTGCATCAAGAGTTAGAGATTTATTTGATCAAGCTAAAAGAAATTCTCCTTGTATAGTTTTTGTCGACGAAATTGATGCAGTAGGCAGACATCGAGGAGCAGGATTAGGTGGAGGACATGATGAGCGAGAACAAACTCTTAACCAAATATTGGTTGAAATGGACGGGTTTGATACTAATGTGAATGTCATAGTAATGGCTGCTACTAATAGGCCAGACATACTTGATCCAGCTTTATTACGTCCAGGAAGATTTGATCGCAGGGTAGTACTTGATAATCCGGATATAAAAGGCAGATCTCAAATTTTGAAAGTCCATGCTAAAGGCAAGCCTATTTCCGAAGGTGTTAATTTAGATAATATAGCTAGGGACACTCATGGATTTAGTGGAGCTGATTTGGCTAACCTCATTAATGAGTCTGCTATATTAGCGGCTAGAAGAAATAGTACGCAAATTGATCAGGATGATCTTTTGGAATCGATTGATAGGGTAACCATGGGTCCAGAAAGGAAATCACGCGTTATCACCGATAAAGAAAAAGAACTGACTGCCTATCATGAAGCTGGTCATGCGTTGGTTGGGCATCTTTTACCGCACTCAGATCCTATTACTAAAATTACTATAGTAGCTAGAGGTTCTGCGGGCGGTTATACCAAAGCTGTGCCAAATGAAGAAAGACATCTTTGGACTAAAAACCAATTTGAAGATCGACTTGCAATGTCATTGGGAGGAAGAGTAGCTGAAGAAACTGTTTTTGGAGAAATTACAACTGGTGCAAGTAATGATTTGGAGCAAGCTACTGATTTAGCGAGGGTTATGGTTACTAAGTATGGAATGAGTGAAAAATTAGGTCCTCGTACTTTCGGAAAAAGGGAAGAGCTTGTTTTCCTTGGTAAAGAGATATCGGAACAAAGGGATTACAGTGATAAAATTGCTGAAGATATTGATGACGAAGTTCAGAATTTAATCAAAATGGCTTACATCAAAGCTAAAAAGACTATTGAATCCAATAGTGAAAAACTCCGTGCCGTGGCTGAATATTTGATTAAGAATGAAACTATCAATGGAGATAAGTTTCATAAATTAATCGCTGAAAACTAGAAACTTTTCAGGGTAAGGTCTATAGCATCGATTGTTTCATCGATTTCTTTAGGTTTGACATATCCCAAATGACCTATTCTGAATATTTTGCCTTGTTGTGGCCCATAACCTCCAGCGAGGACTACATTGTGTTCTTTTTGGATCTGATTTCTTAACATATCCGCATCTAGTCCTTCTGGAGATTTGACTGCTGTAACAGTATTTGAGGCGACCGATATATCTGGAAATAGAGTAAGCCCTATTTGCGTAATCCCATTTCTGACTTGATTAGCTATGGATGAATGTCTAGAATAAACGTTTTCCATACCTTCATCTATTATTTGTTCAAGAGCTTTGTCTAGTGCAAATATAATTGATAGAGCTGGCGTCCAAGGGGGCTGGCCTTTATCATAATATGATTTATATTGAATTAAGTCGAAATAAAACCGTGGCATATTAGAAACAGCATTGAATTTCCAGGCTAGGGGACTAAAACTTATAAAGGCCAGCCCAGGAGGTAGCATCCATCCTTTTTGAGAAGCGCTTACCACAACATCACATTCCCATTCGTCGGCTTGAAGAGGTATTGAGCAAACACTGCTGATTCCATCAACTAGCAATAACCTGCCAGGATCTTTTTTTACGACTTTCGCTACCTGTTTTAAGTTATTTGTTACTCCTGTGTTTGTTTCATTATGTGTTACCAAAACAGCTTTTAAGTTTTCACTTTCATTTAAAGCTTGTTCCAAAACTTCAATGTTTATAGATGTACCAGGTTCAAAATTAAGCATATCTACATCTGCTCCAAACCTTTTTGCTATTTCCCCGAAACGATTTCCAAATGAACCTATTGATGCACAAAGCACTTTATCTCCTATGGATAAAGTGTTAGCAATTGCAGCTTCCATACCGCCAGTGCCCGATGAAGATAAAATAAACATGTCGTTTTGGGTAGCGAAAACAGTTTTAAGCCGTTCAGTCACTCTATAGAGTAATTCTTTGAATTCTGGGCCTCTATGATTAATCATTTGAGTAGACAATATTTCCAAAATATCATCTGGTACTGGAATGGGACCTGGTATTCGTAAATTCAATTTAATCACTCCTCTTTAGCGGCCAATTTCATTTATTAGTAATTTTACGTATTTGTTTCTACCGATTTTTAGTAAGTTATCTTGATTCAAGCCTAACTCTCCGAGATTTAAATTTTCCTGAATAATTTTGTTATTGATACTCACGGCATTTTGAGAAATGAGCCTTCTAGCTTCACTACTGCTTTTCGCCAAATTAGATTTAGCAAGGAAATTGCTGAGTTTTTGATGTGCTATTTCATTAAGTGTATTAAAGGAAATTTTGTTTATATCGACAGGTGTTTCCTTATTTTGTACTACGTTTTCAAATTCATTTTGGGCCAATATAGCAGAATCATTATCGTACATTTGGATTACTATTTGTTTAGCCAGTGTTTTTTTGACATCCATGGGATTTATTGATTGATTCGCCATAGAAATATTGAGGTCGGATAATTCTTGTTCGTCAATATCAGTTAAACATTCGAAATATGGTATTATTTGACTGTCTGGAAGGGACATGGTTTTGGCATACATTGTTTTTGCTGGATCAGTCACGCCAATATAGTTTCCTAAACTTTTACTCATTTTATGCTTGCCGTCTGTACCAACTAAAATGGGTACTAGAATACATTGTTGAGGTTTTTGCCCCATTATTTCTTGTAAATCTCTTCCGACTAACAGATTGAATTTTTGATCAGTACCCCCAACTTCAACGTCCGATTTGACAACCACTGAATCGTAAGCTTGTAGTAATGGATACATGAATTCAGTGATTGCAATTGGATGATTTGCTTTGTATCGCTTAGAAAAATCATCTCTAGCTAAAAATTGAGCCACTGTAAAATTACTTGTTAATTTTATTACGTCTTTAAGTGAAAAATCACCAAACCATTCACTCTGTTTTCTTATTTCTGTTCTATCTTTATCTACAATTTTAAATAATTGTGATAAATATGTTTCGGCATTTTTATCGACTTGTTCTTGACTTAGCATAGGCCGGGTTACTGATTGGCCAGTGGGATCTCCTATTTGTGCTGTCCAATCGCCAACAATAACCACTACTGTATGTCCTGCTTCTTGTAGTTGACGTAGTTTACGTAATCCCACGCAATGACCTAAATGAAGGTCAGGGGCGCTAGGGTCAAACCCCATTTTGATTCGAAGAGATTTTTTAGTTTTTAAGAGTGTAGTTAAATCTGATTTAACTATTACTTCTGCAATCCCTCTATTCACAATTGTATTTAATATAGACAAATGAATATGCCTCTATGTAGTGGATATCAATTATTATACTTCAGTTGGAAAGGATAATTTGAGTATCTTCCACGTCTTTTAACATTTGTTTTTTCAATTCTATTGTAGATTCAAAAATTTTTTGATTCCGAATGTGTTTTTCAAATTGAATGTTAATGTTTTTACCATATAGATTATCCGAAAAATCTATTAAATAAGATTCTATTGTTCGTTCATTTTCACCAAAAGTTGGTTGATTACCAATACTTGTAGCTGATAAATATAGTTTTTCATCAACTAAAGTTCTGGTCGCATATATTCCATCTGGCGGTATAACAATATCTAAATTTGTAGGTTTTAAATTGGCTGTTGGATATCCTAGTGTTCTTCCTCTTTTCATTCCCTCAACAACTTTTCCGTCCAAAGAATAATTCCGCCCTAATTGTGAATTAACACACTCAAAATTACCTGATTTGATTTGTTTTCTTATGGATGTACTACTTATGTGAGTGTTTGATGTATCGGTGATGGATTTCATTGGCTTTACTGCAAATCCCATCTCTAACCCTAGCTTTGGTAATGTCATACGGGTTCCGCTTCTATTTTTACCCATTGCAAAATCTGGTCCAATGACTATTTTTTTCATTTTGATTATGTCTTGTAAAAACCCGATAAAATGTTTAGCTGATAAATTAGCTACATCTTTATCAAAACTAATAGGAATAACTTGTTGGATACACAAATTTTTTAATAATTGAATTCTTGATTCTATTGAACAAATAAATTCAGCTTTAAAATTGGTTTTTAACACAGATGCAGGATGGTTAATAAATGTTATTACTGTAGGACAAGACCCGTCATTATTGGCTTCTTGGACCACTTGTGAAATCAACTGCTGATGGCCTAAGTGAACTCCGTCAAAAACGCCAATGGTTACGGTAGAGCTTTTCAAACCTTTATATTCTTTAAGTTCGTTTATTAAATTCATGACTTAGGTTATTCTGTATGTAGTTGAATCAGTTTAGAAATAAATTAAATTATTGTCGTGAAATTCAGTTAAAATTATATCTTATTGCTAGTTTGAGTATCTTTTATAAAAAATGAAATACCTATCACTATTAAAGCACAAACCCCAAATACGGAGTTAGTTAATGATATGCTATATATATCGCTAAGAATCCCGATCAAAAATGGGAAAGTTGCTGAACCAATCTCCCCAACCGTATATAAATATGCATAAGAAGAAGATCTAGAACTGATTGACACTGTTTTGCCTACTTGTCCATATAAAATAGAAGAAGTACCGTTTAGACCAAGCCCTAAAACTAGCATTAATGGAACTAATGGAAGTTTTTCTGCAAAGATAAACATAAAGAATATTAAAGCTGTTGTTCCTTTTGTAAATAACACAATCGATAAAAAGTTATAATGTTCATTCAGCCACCCGCATAAAATTTTTCCTATGGCGCCACCAATAAGTAGGGTTGTTAACAAGTACAAAACATTTTCTGTATCTAAATCTATGGATTTTAGTGCGAAAGGTATAAAGGTAATAGCTGCTGTCCTTATTCCTGAATCTATAAATAGCGCACAACAAAGAATTAAAAAAGGCAATGATGGTTTATAGATATCAGGTATCTTGTTTGAAGTAGTTTTGGATGTAAAGTGTTTGAAATTTGATAACATACTTACTGAATAGCAAAATATAAGTATCAGGGTCGATGCACCTGTAATCTTAAGACCGTTGCGCCATCCTAAAGTAGCTAAGATAAAAGTTCCACACAAAGGGGCTAAAATTTTTCCTATATCTCCGGCAAAGTTTACAGTGCCTATTGCAGTAGATTGGTTTTTGTTTTCATAGGAGCGTGACACCAAGTTTGTTGCAAGAGGGTGTTGAGCCCCGCCACCTATCCCGCCTATGAAACTTATAAATACTATAGAAGGATAGGTTTGAACATACGACAAAATTATTAAGCCAATCGCAACCCATCCATTTCCGATGATTATCAGCCACGCTTCATTAAATAGATTAGTTATTAATCCAAATGGTATTTGGGCTAATCCAGCCGAGCCCGTATGTAGCATCCTAATTATACCAATTTGTGTGTAATTGATAGAAAAATCAGGATCATCTTTGATTAGTATAAGTATCGGCACCATAAGGGCAAATAAGAAATCACTTAAAACGTGATTTAAAGACCCAAATATAAGCGCCTGCTTGGATTTTTTGTTTAACGGAATCATAAAAAAACTATTGGCTGATTTGAATTAGTTTAATACAGTACCACAAACTAATTTACAATAAGAATATAAAAATAGACTTGTTGGGGGATTTCAACTTAATTTTTCACAGGCATCTAGTAACAATTCTTCGGTCTGTTTCCACCCTAGACAAGAATCAGTGATAGAAACTCCATATTCTAAATCATCTGGTTCATTTTCATTTAGTGTTTGGTTCCCGGAGTTGAGATGACTTTCAATCATAACTCCTGCAATATTTGAATTACCCGATAGTCTTTGATTTAATACATCTTCAAATACTAAAGGTTCACGTTCAAATTTTTTGTTTGAGTTTGCATGTGAACAATCTATTATCAATTTATCGGGAACTTGCGATTTATTGAGGATTTTTATTGCATTAGCAACTGATGATGGGTCGTAATTAGGTCCACTAGAGCCACCTCTAAGCACCAAATGAGAATTTGGGTTTCCGTTAGTCATAACTATAGATGCATTACCATGTTCGTCTACTCCAAGAAAACCGTGTTTTGAATTAGCTGCGACAATTGCATCAGCTGCGAGTTGTATGCTACCACCAGTACCATTTTTAATTCCTACCGGCATACTTAATCCGCTAGCCATTTGTCTGTGTGTTTGACTTTCTGCAGTTCGAGCTCCAATAGCAGCCCAAGATACGAAATCTGCAATATATTGAGGAGTTATAGGATCCACGAACTCAGTGGCACACAACAATCCAATGTTTGAGACATCACTCAGGAAATTTCGTGCTCTCTTAAGGCCTTCTTGAATATCAAGGCTGCCGTTTAGATGAGGGTCATATATCATTCCTTTCCAGCCTACAGTAGTTCTTGGTTTTTCGAAATAGACTCTCATGAGAATCAATATTTTTGACGCAATTTTTTCCGAGCAATTTTTTAGCTTTTTTGCATATTCAATTCCAGCAGATACATCATGGATTGAACATGGTCCTACAATGGCTAACAACCTATCATCTTGACCGGATAGAATGTCTATAACAGATTTTCGTCCTTCAAATATAAAAGAACGCTGAGTTTCGGATAGAGGGATGTCGAATTCATAGTCAGCAGGTGAGGGTAATTTTTGTATTTTCGCAATATTGATATCACGTAGTTCTTTTTTGTAGTTCATTATTAGTCTTTAAATGTATTTATTGTATTGCTCTCAATTTTTTTGAGCATACAAATTGTATACTATAGTCTGATTGAAATATCAAAGATAAATGAGGTTATTAATTTAGGTGTTTAGAAACCTAGGATCTTTTTTCCCGAAGATTTACTGCTTGATTGAGATAAACATTTTTGAGTTGGTTTGCTGGAATATCTGTATTAACTAATAATAAAACCCTTATACACAGGTTAAGAGAATCTGACACTTTCATTTGTGTATTGTCTAGTAAAGCTACATATTCCCATCCCATCATTCTAGCAGCGTAAGCTGGAAATTCACAATCAATGTCTTCCGTAGTAGTGAATAGTGCAGCTGCAATATCGTCAATAGATAATTTATTTTTATCTATAATACTAGACAACATCTCTTGAGTCGCTTGAATTACTTCAGGTCTAGTATTTGTATTTACAGTTGTAGCCCCTCTAATTCCTCTTACTTTTGACATTATCCATCTCCAATTCTATGGTAGGTCGATTAAAGTTTTAACGAAATTATATGCTTTAGATATAGCTTTTTCGCCTGTAGATTGTCCAATTGTATCTAGTAAAGCACTTCCGATTATTGCTCCGTCAGCGAACTTTCCTATTGTTTCTACATGTTCTCTGTTTGATATTCCGAACCCCACCATAATTGGAATATTAGTATGGGTTCTTATTTGATTTACAAGTATTTCGATTTCTGGGCCGATACTTTTTCTAGCACCTGTTACTCCGGTTAGACTTACACAATAGATGAATCCACTAGCAATATCACAGGTTTTTTTAATACGCTCCGAAGTACTTGTAGGAGCTAACATCTGTATTAAGTGGATGTTATTGCTGTTACATAAATTACGTAGATGGGTTGATTCTTCTATGGGTAAGTCGGCAACTATAATTCCATCTACGCCGGATTGGTTGGCTTTCTTGGCAAATGATTCTAGTCCATATTTTAATATAGGGTTATAGTAGCCCATTATGACGATAGGTGTCATGTATCCCATTTTTCTTATTGCTGAGATGGATTCAAAGCAATTTGTAATATTAATACCGTTTTCTAAGACTTTAAATGTTGTTTCCTGTATAGTCCTTCCTTCTGCTATAGGATCGCTGAATGGGATGCCAAATTCGAGTATATCTACGCCCATTTCGCAAAACTTCAAACTTATATCCATAAAAGTTTTATGTTCTGGATAATCAGTTGTCATGAAAGTGGCGATTGATATTTTATTTGATGAAATTGAATTTTTTAATTGTTCATCAATTTTGTTCGTTAATGCCAAAAATCACTCCAATAGTAGATTAATTACCAAATCCAATGTTACATGATGCAAATAATATTTTGTCATTATCATAAATATATCCGATAATTATTAGGATTAAAATAATTGCATGTATATTGTTTAGTAATTAGCGTTAATTATTGCCAACTAATATTTGAGGAAGAATCGAAATGGTAAAAAAATTAGATAATGATATGAATAATGTGAATGGAACCACCCGAATTAATATTAATTGTAATCATCAAAGGTCAATTCTTTATGTGGTACCTACTGAATCGAATTGGGTATGTGAAAATGAAAAAATGCATCTCCATTCCTTAAGTGGATTTTTCAAAACTTTGGTGGATTTAAATAAACCTGAAATAAAAGATGCTATGCAAAAATGGGGTATTTATGTAAGGTGATTTGGGTTTACAGAGTCTTGTAATTAGCTATGATGTTTATTCTGATTCAGGATCTATTATCCTATGAATTTCTGGTCTAAATTGATCATCTTCCTCAAAATCATCATCATCGCTCCACGTATTTATTTGTAACGGAGATTCATTTTCTATATCTATTTCGCCGTCTAAATTATTGGAATCAGGTAACTTTCTTATGCGCTTATTTTGAAATGATGAAATAGATTTATTTGGTGATGGGGTAAAAGATTCACGAATAATAATTGTGATTTTGTTTGAAGCAGAACTTTTAACAGTAGAAATGAATTCATTTCCACACTTTATTAACCTTATAATTCTAGACCCCAATCTTGGTTCGATCTGGCCGATTTGAACCTTGTCAGAGTCTAGCACGGTTACTGTATTATTTGTTATTTCAATATCACATTTGTGTCCTGGACTTACTTTCAAATTATGGTCAGCCGAAGTTAAATTTATTAAATTGGTGGTGACTGTTTTGCTATCTTCTATGAAATCATGTGGTGTAGACGGCATATGCTTAACGGTTTTTTGATTAAATGCCTCCAAGCTTTGAAGCCGTTGTAAATTTTTTAAGGCAATTGGATTATTTGGTGAGATGTTCAAACATATTTGAAATGTTTTAATAGATTTAACTATTAAACCTAATTCCATGTAGGATTTACCTAGCCTGTTTAAAGCCTCTGTATTTTTTGGGGATTTATTCAAAATTTCTGAATTGATAGCAACTGCGTTTTGCCACTGTCCCTTTATTGCAGCAGCAATAGCCTGTTGAGATAAGTTATTCAAGATGTCGGCATTAAAAAAACTAGAACTTTCCATTGATTTTGGTTGCCACGATAATATTTATATTTGCGCGGTGATTCTATATCTAGACACCCAAATAAATCAATATCTTTTTTGTGGTATATATATTTCTGTTTGGAATTATTTGAAACGAATTAAAGTTAAATATTTAATTGCTTCTAAAATAATATGGATAGACATTTTAGATTTGCCATTATTTCTGTCACTAAAATAGATGGGGTGTTCTTTTATTAAATGTCCATTTCTTATACATGAATGAAGCATTTCAGCTTGGAATCCAAAACCATTGCATTTAAGATTCTGTAGGTTCAGGGCTTTAAGAACATCTATTTTGTACGCTTTGAAGCCAGAAGTTACATCTTTTACTTTCAATCCTGTAACTAATCTTATGGATATCACACCTAATTTGCTAATCATTTTTCTTAAAGGATTCCAATTTTTGTCTACCTTTCCTTCTTCTATGTACCGAGAGCCAACGACTATGTCTGAATCATGAAGGTGTTGCAAAAAGTCAGGTATGTATTTTGGCGAATGTGAGAGGTCTCCATCCATCTGTACGACAATGTCAACATCAGCTTCTATAGCTTTTTGATACCCTAATTTATAAGCACTACCAAGTCCGAGTTTTTTCTTTCTTTTTATAAGTTCTATTTTCCCAGGGAATTCTTTGGATAGTTGATTTACTATTTTTGCAGTACCGTCTGGAGATGAATCATCTATTATAAGTAAATTTAGATTTTCAATAGATTGATTAAATATTTCTTTCACCAAAACAGGCAGATTTTCTGCCTCATTGTAAGTAGGAATAATAACCGATATTTTAGATGTTTCTCTTTGTGCCATGTGTGTTATTTATTGTTCTTAATTGCTATTAAAAAAGTGTCTTTTATCATTTTTATAGCATCAATATGGATTTTTAATTTGCTAGGCCTTTTGTGATACCAGTCAATTGGTATTTCAGTAATTCTGAAATTTGCTTTTTTAGCTAACTTGAGGATTTCTATATCAAAGGCGAAGCCTTTACTTGCTTGTTGTGGGAAAATTAAATCTGCTGCAGTTTCTTTGAAACACTTAAATCCACATTGGGTGTCATTAAAATCAGTTAACGACACTTTCTTAGCAAAAAAATTAAAAACCCGTCCCATTAAATGGCGTATTTTAGGTTCATTGA
>CAYRIG010000014.1:0-14094 GCA_964424315.1 uncultured Dehalococcoidia bacterium
GGATTGGCAGGAAGAGGCGTCGCTGTCGCCGTAGGAGTTAGAGTAGCAGTAGGAGTAGGTGTAGGAGTAGGTGTAGGAATATTCGAAAAACTCAAATCAAACACGTATGGACTATAATTTGGACCCGATTTACCAGGTGAAAATGTATCTGCCTCTATTGCTTCTACAATGCCATCTAAATAAAACTTAACACTATGGTAGTTATATGAGTTGTCCGGTGGAGAAACTATCAACATAAAATATTTCCCGTTCCTAATTACTACAGGTTCGCTAGTATAAACGGTTCCATTTAATTTAGTTATTTTGGCTATTATAGTTTTCCCTTCAGGTGTCGAACCATCCTTTATCGTTACCGTACCTCTATATGTAGTAGGGAATGGTTGCATTGTGATTTCGTCAGCATACCCTTTTTCCGAAAACAACACAGTCACTATACTTAAGATGAATATAATAAATACGGTTTTCCTGTAATTCACCAGAACACTCCATTTCTAGATTCTCTCAATTAATAAATAATAGCACAACGTGTCATTACTCTTAAGGCAAGATCAGGTTTTTATATTATGAAAACTCAGATTAGTACAACTCACAAAAAAAAGCATCCCCCTCGCCTTTATTGGTGGGGGGGATGCTTAAATTAGTTACTAATCTAAGTTGTTAGATTAAAGTGACTTAATGCGCAGGTACCAACACATCTGCAGCAGACATGTGTACCAAATAACCTTCTCCGACCTTAACTGTGGTCACTGGAGCCAGTTTACCGGTACTATCAATACCAAGTATGGAATCAGCAGAAACGCTAGCGAAGTAAGTACTTGTAGCTGTTGACGCACCAGCAGCTAAATCACCACTTAAATCGATTACAGGAACGAAGTTCCATCCAGCGCCCAAGCTAACAGTTCTTGGCAAAGCTCTTTCAGCAAGCTTAACTCTTGGTATTAGTACTTCTAATGCTTGGAAGGTTGTAGTCCTTACCAAATAAGCTCTAGAAGAATCAATAGTTGTTAACGTACCTTCGAACGCATTACCATTGTCAGGATTTCTTTCGGCTACAAGCCATCCACCAGCAGCAGCTGGGTCATATGTCATAACCATATTGATTGGATGAGTACTAGCTATAACATCATTGATAGCTGAACTAGTTGGTTCGCCTGACAAGGATATCAGGTTAAAACCAGGTTTCAAAGCTATGCTCAATGCTGCTCTTGTAGTTACAGTAAACGTCTTGGTTTCTGTTGAAGTATTACCAGTACCGTCTGCAGCAGTTACAACAACAGTGTGATCACCAACACTCCAGCCTCCTGTTGGGGCAGCTAAAGTGAAAGTAACGTTATCAATCGTATTGATAGTTGTAGCTACATCATCGACTGTAATACTACTAACGGTAACGGTTGTATGAGTATCATGTGTTAAAGCACCTGTTGTATACTCATTATCTTCTGTAGTGTAAGCAAGATTCACAAAAGATTCTGTATCATCTGTGGATGCTGGCGATATAGCTACAGCACCAATTGCTTTGTCTACTTCAAACAGGACTGCATCATCATTACTAGAATCTGTTGCATGTCCAGCTGTTTCAGTATTTCCAGCAGCGTCTGACAAAGATATGTATACGTTATACAATCCGATGTCAGCAGCGTCAGTAAACTTGTACGTATATGTCCATTCTCTACCTGTGGTTACTATTGCAAAGGCATTTGCACCTTCAGCAGAACCGAGGCTAGTTGCAGTTGTTCCAACTTTCTTTACAGCAGCAGTAGTTATTACAGGATTAGTAACAGCCTCATCAGCAGTTACAGTTACTGTTACTGTCTCAGCAGAAGATGCTCTACCTGAGCTATTCGTACCTGTTACGGTAGCGACAACTGATGGCTTCAAACCATCTGTCGCAACAACACCAGCTGAATAAGTTGTTGGGTTTCCTGCGTCGTCTTGTATTTCACCTATAATTTGTACGGTAGGTACTGCATCAGCAGCCATTGGGTTGACCAACGTGATAAATACATTATTACTAATTGCTGATTTATCAAACCATTCCGCTTTCTCGATAGCCAAGTCGCCAGCTGCAGTGTAAATACGGAAGTCTGATCCGTCAGCATCTATGCTGGCTCCGGTTAATTTATCATCAAAACCAATTCTTATCGCTTTTCTGTCACTACTCGCGATTATAGCACCGGTTGTAGTTGCAGAATCTGCAGTATCTCCAGTAGAAACTTTATTGTTACCGCTTGTCGATAAGGTGGTCGCAGTTGTATCAATTTCAAAGTCCAGACCAGTTAACTGAGTATAGTTACCAAGGTCGTCTTCTACGTCTACTGTCCAAGCATGAGCTCCTGCAGCTAATACAACGCTTGCAGTCAATCTGTAAAGACCTGTGGTTACTTCAGCTACAACAGGAACAACTCCAGCTCCATCAACACCAATTTGAGAATTGGCTTTAGCAGCTGCAGCAGTAGCACCAACACCTATTGTGGCATCGGTTACTTCAGCCTGGAAGACGATCGAACCTGATTTGCTCGCATAATCATCTGCAGGGCTTGTATTACTTATTGTAGGGCCTGTCGCATCAACAGTAACATAAGTGACACTATCTGATGTCATACCAGTAATGGTTAAGTTGGCAGCAGTTGTGTACTCTACTTTGATAGTCTGACCTTCAACACCTTTTATCATTGTTCCAGTTGTAGTACTGGAGCTAACACTAAAAGTACCGGCGAAAATACCGGTATTGGCTCCACTTTCTACTACAGCAAGTTCAACTGTTTCACCTGTAGTGATGTTTGTCACCACAGTTTTAGCTGCGGCTATAGTCTGTACAGACCCACTATTGGTATTCGCAGCACTGTCAGTCACAGTGACTGTTACAGTATTGTCAATAACAGTACCAAGAGCATTGGTTGCCCCAGTGTTACTAACATATTTTTGACCTAGCACTACTTCTGTTCCAGCAGCGGATGCTGTATTTATATACAACATTGCACCTGAAACTAGCGTTACTACCGCAACTAGCAGAGCTGAAAATTTCGTAAACTTATTCACGACGACCCCCTTTTGATATTCCTATATTAACTATTTTTGTTAAGGGTAGGATATTTTCCTGTATTATTTTTTTGTATTTTCTAAATACGAATAACTATCTGACACAAAATGAATTTTTACACTACGAATATTTGATTGTCAAGCAAGTTGAACACCTTATTTCTAAGAATTTTTAAACTAAAAATAAAGCTTCTCGATTTCGTGTATTTTAGCATTAAATCCATATTCAAATTGATATATAACGAATATTATATTAGAGGATTTTATATGTCAACTTAATCTGCACACATAAAATTCCCAATATTGTGTACTCCTGATTCAAAACATCATTCAAGCAATATTGTTCAATTCAGCCTTCATTAATTAGAACCATTACCTGTTTTATTAAGTTTATTAAGAAAATCTTCATTATTCTTACTTTTAGACATAAATCCAAGCACTTTCTGTGTTACATCTGATGAATCACCATCTCTGTTATCCCCAGATATACTTACCATCCTGCGTAACAACCATATTTGCTTAAGTATTTTTTCATCCAACAGCAATTCTTCTCTTCTAGTACCACTTCTAGTAATATCTATAGCTGGAAAAACCCTTTTCTCAGACAATTTGCGTTCCAGGTGAATTTCCATATTGCCAGTACCCTTGAATTCTTCATATATCACATCATCCATTCTACTTCCCGTCTCAACAAGACAAGCTGCGAGTATAGTTAAACTACCTCCATCTTCAGCATTCCTTGCGGCACCAAAAAATTTTTTGGGAGGGTATAAAGCTACGGGATCTATTCCTCCTGAAAGAGTACGTCCACTTGTAGGTACAGCTAAATTATATGCCCTAGTCAATCTTGTTAAACTGTCTAGTAAAATAACAACGTCGGTACCTGCCTCCACAAGTCTTTTTGACCTTTCCAAAACCAATTCTGCCACCTTGCAATGATCTTCAACTGGTTCATCAAAAGTAGAACTGTACACTTCTCCTTCAACTGAGCGCGTCATATCAGTAACTTCTTCAGGGCGTTCACCAATCAATGCCACCATAAGATGAACATCTGGAAAATTATCCGTGATTCCATTGGCTATTTCCTTTAATAGAGTAGTTTTACCTGCTTTAGGTGGAGAAACTATCATTCCTCTTTGACCTCGTCCTATTGGTGCAACCATGTCTATTAAACGAGTTGATAATCGTTCAGCCTTTGTTTCTAGCTTAAGTAAATCCTGCGGAAATATTGGAGTCAATTTTTCAAAGTGAGGTCTGTTTTTTGAAGATTCCGGTTCAAGGGCATTAACCGTTTCTACCTTAATCAATCCAAAATACCTCTCTCCGTTCTTTGGAGGTCTGACTTGACCAAAAATTTCATCTCCGGTCCTTAAACTGAATCTCCTTATTTGCGACTGAGAAACATACACGTCACCAGCATTTTTGTGTTGACCCTTCGACTTCAAAAAACCAAAGCCATCATTAGTAATTGATAAAACTCCATTAGCTACTATTTCTACCTCTTCTTGAGAGATATGAGTTATTAGCTTGGCAATTAAGTCTCTGCGTTTTGGATTGGCTCCTTCATCGTACAAACCTAATTCAAATGCCTGTTGAAACAAATCCGCATCAGCCCTATTTTGAAATTCAAGTATATCCAGTTTCACAATATCTTGTTCAAGAGTGCTATCAACTTTCTTTTTAGGCATTTTATTTTTACTTCAACCTATAATTTAAAAACATTATTTACGTTAAACATCAATATAATCCCAAATGAGAAACAAAAGACAATTCGGACGCCAATCCTTATAATATTTATGTGATTGATGAACCCAATCAAAATTACTTTTCTTATTGCAAGTTCTATCTTTTAATATACTACTGTTCTTGGGTCTTAGCGGGAAACAGAATCACTAGCGGGGCTAATCAAATCTGAGGAAAACTTAGATAATTGAATAAGTCTACGAATTACGACTATATTGTAGCACACCATCACAATGGAGTCCACATTTATCGTAGTCCCATACTATGAAAACTGAGTTCAGACTATATTTAAGGAATGCTGCCCCCCTTCTCTAATTGTGGATGCAGCGTTTACAATAAAGTCTTTAAATATAGGATGGGGTTTATTGGGTCTTGATAAAAATTCAGGATGAAACTGAACACCCAGCATAAACGGGTGATTCCTATGTTCCATTATTTCTACCAACTTACCATCTGGAGATTTACCACTTGCAATTAAATCTACTTCCTCAAAATCTTCTAAATATCTATTATTTACTTCAAATCTATGCCTATGTCTTTCATTAACAAAGTCTATGCCATAAGCCGATCTTGCTTTTGTACCATCCAGCAGTTTGCAGGGGTATATTCCTAGTCTCATTGTCCCACCCATATCTGTAACATTTTTTTGCTCAGGCATTAAATCTATTACAGGTTCAGATACCTTATCACTAAATTCAGTAGAGTTCGCGCCTTTTAGAGATAAAAGATATCTGGCCATAGATATAACCATAACTTGCATCCCTAAACAAAGACCTAAATAAGGTATTTTGTTCTCATAGGCATATTTAGCCGTTTCTACCATACCTTCGATACCTCTAGGACCAAATCCACCAGGAACAACGATTCCAGAGACGGTTGAAAGTAAATTTTCTGGGCCATTCAACTCTATATCTTCCGCATGAATCCATTTTATATCTAATTTATACCCGCTCTTAAATGCCGCATGAGTTAAAGATTCTCTAACTGAAATATAAGCATCCTTTAAATCGATATACTTTCCAACAACCGCTACTTCCATTTTGGCTTTACAATTCAACATGTCTTTAACCATCACATCCCAATCAACCATATCCACATTTTTTCTAGATAAATTCAATGCATCGCTAATCAATGCTCCCAACCCTTCATCTTCCAAGATTAATGGTATTTGATAAATGTTTGGAACAGTGGGCATACCAATAACGCCTTTTCTTGAAACATCACAATGGATTGCTATTTTATCTTTTATATCTTCACCAACATCATGCTCACTACGGCATAAAATTGCATCAGGCTGTATTCCTATAGCCCTAAGTTCTTTCACACTATGTTGTGTGGGTTTAGTTTTGAGTTCACCTGTAGCGTTTATGAAAGGAAGATAAGTAACGTGAATATAAAAAACATTATCCCTACCAACTTCATTTCTTAACTGTCTAATAGCTTCAAGAAATGGTTGCCCCTCAATATCGCCCACAGTACCGCCAACTTCAACAATCACAACTTCGGACTTACTTTGGTCTCCAACAGATATAATTCTTTTTTTTATTGCATCCGTAACATGAGGGACCGATTGGATTGTACCTCCTAAAAATTCTCCCTTTCTTTCACGTGCCAATACATCTACATATACTTGACCTGCAGTCATATTTGACAATTTATCTAAATTAATATCAATAAATCTCTCATAATGCCCCAAATCTAAGTCGGTTTCAGAACCATCTTCTGTTACAAAAACCTCTCCATGTTGATACGGAGACATAGTTCCAGGATCCACATTAAGATATGGGTCAAGTTTTAACACTGAAAGTGAAAGTTCACGATTTTTAAGAATACGGCCTATTGAAGCAGTAGTTATACCTTTACCTACTGAGCTTACTACTCCGCCTGTCACAAAAATGTACTTTGCCAATTTATTAAATACCTTGCTTTAAATCCGTCTTACACAATTACTATTACCAACTTATTTTGTTGAAATATACCCAATACAAAATTACCCGTTGTTGGAAGTATATGTTTGTACGTTTTTTCTTGTCAACTAAACAGTCTCTGCCAAACATTTAAAATGTTATTATGTTGCTAAATTATAAATATTATTGAAAGGAATTATTTAAATGCGATTTTATAAAATTATCAATAATGCAACCAAAGAAGGTTTTTTGACAGCACAAATAAATGAAACTACGCTTTGCGGAATCAATTACCAAAATAAACCTATATCGAGTGTTGAAGAATTACTAAAAATAGCTAAAAATAATTTCACTGATCTAGATAATTTAACTAGGCCATTACTGAGCCCAGACAACCTAAAAATTGATTTAGAAGAAGTAATTTCTTCATCTAAAAAAAATTCTGGCGAATTTAAAATAGGGCAACCTTATACTCCTACAGAGATATGGGCAGCTGGAGTCACTTACAAATCAAGCGAACTGGAACGCAAGAGAGAAAGCGATACTCCAGATGTTTATGCAAAAGTCTATAGTTCTGATAGACCAGAAATTTTTTTTAAGGCCACAAAAGAAAGATCCGTAGGACCATTTGAGGAAATCGGTATAAGGCAAGATTCCAATTGGAATGTTCCGGAAGCTGAGTTAGCACTCGTATTATTCAAAAATGAGATAATTGGCTATACCATTGGGAATGATATGAGCAGTCGATCCATTGAAGGAGAGAATCCTTTGTACTTACCGCAGGCTAAAACATATAACAAATGTTGTGCTATTGGACCTAGTTTTGTTACTTCAAGCAGCATAACCAACCCGAATGGATTAACTATTCAATGCTCTATATTCAGAAATGGAGAATTGATATTCAAAGATGATTCTTCAACCTCATTGATGTCACGGGGATTCGTAAGTCTTAAAAAATGGCTAACCAAAAGTAACACTGTACCTAACATGACAACCTTTTTAACAGGTACACCGATAATACCACCACCAGAATTCAGCTTATTGGAAGGGGATTTGGTACAAATATCTATAACGGATATCGGAACATTAGAAAATAGTGTAGTAACCGTATAAATATTTATTTCAAGCGTATGTAAGCCCACCATCTAGATATATAGTCTGACCTGTCATATAGTTTGCTGCGTCTGAGATTAGATAAGCTGCTAAATAACCTACCTCATTTAAGTCGCCAATTCTGCCTAAAGGAACATTTGACTCAGCCCATTCTGTTCTTTCTTTTAAAAAGCCTTCATCCTCCAAATCAGTATCTGGAAAGGCACCGGGAGCAATAGAATTAACTAGTATATTGTATGGGGCCCATTCGAGTGCTAGCGCTTGAGTGAATCTAGCCAACCCAGCTTTTCCGGCTGAATATGCTGTCATACCGGCAGATCCCTGGCGTGCAGCTATACCAGTTATGTTTATTACCTTACCCTTTTTACGCTTGAGAAAATGTGGTCCAATAGTTTTACAACCCAAAAATGCATGAGTTAGATTTATATCTATTATCTTATTCCATTCGAGTATGGTCATTGAAGATTCATTGCGATCCAACTCCGACACAGGCTTAGATATTGCATCTCCTAAATTATTTATAAGTACATCAACATGACCCCATTTTTGCAAAGCAAAATCGATTGTTTTGTCCCATCCAGAAATTGTTGTATTATCGGTAGCCAAAACCTCAATATTAGTACCCTTCAAACTAAGTTCTTCTGCCAATTTTTTTAAATATACATCAGTTAAAGCAGTACACAATATATTAGCACCAGACTCTGCCAATACCCTTATGATTCCTTTCCCTATACCCCTGGCGGCTCCTGTGATGATGATGTTCTTACCACAAATATCAAATTGTTTTAGCATTTACAAAATAACCTCAGCTATTTAATCGCCTTAATCATTTACAGATTTTTAAACATTTGCTAATTCACTAACTGCATCGCCGATTTGAGCAGGTGAATTTATTATTAAACACCCTGCTGATTTCAAGGCATTAATTTTTTCACTTGCACTTCCAGATTTACCAGTAATTATTGCTCCTGCATGTCCCATTCTCCTATTCGCAGGTGCACTTTTGCCGACTATTAAGGCGGCGATAGGTTTATTAAAATGATTTTTGATATAATCTGCAGCCTCTTGCTCTTTGGTACCTCCAATTTCGCCAATCATCACAACTGAGTCAGTATCGGGATCATTATTAAACAATTTGAGAACATCAACAAATGATGTTCCTACGACTGGATCACCGCCTATACCAATACATGTAGATTGGCCAATACCCAATCCTGTTAACTGCGCTACTGCTTCATAAGTCAGAGTACCACTTCTAGAAACCAATCCTACCCTGCCTGATTTATGTATATTGCCAGGCATAATACCTACCTTACATTTGTCACCTGGCGAAATTAGTCCAGGACAATTTGGCCCGATTAACCTCACATCTCCTTTTGCCCTAATGTTCCTTATTACCTTTAATGTGTCACTTACGGGAACACCCTCGGCAATTACTACTATAGTTTGTATACCTGCATCAACTGCTTCGAATATCGCATCAGGAGAAAAAGCTGGGGGTACAAATACTAAAGAAGTATTGGCATTCGTTTCTTTTACAGCAATTTTCATATTTTCATAAACTTGTATATCATCCAATATTTTCGTGCCACCCTTACCTGGCGTAACACCACCAACTATTTTAGTACCGTAATCCAAACATTTCTCTGCATGAAAACTTCCCTCTTTACCCGTTATCCCTTGAACTAACACTGTTGTCTCTTCATCTATTATTATCGACATTACTTTTAATTCTCCCTAATGGCAATTGAAGCAGCATCTAAGTTTTGTACAAAAACGACCTTCAATTTCGACTGTCTTAGTATAGAAACTCCCTGATCTGCATTAGTACCGGCCATACGCACAATCAAAGGAATATTTTTATTTCCTACACTCGTAAATGCATTAACTATTCCTGTCGCTACTAAATCGCAACGAAGTATGCCTCCAAATATATTCACCAATATCTTTTTGACATCATTATCAGAAAGTATAATTTTCATGGCCTCGCAAACCTTATCAGGGCTGGCCCCACCACCAACGTCTAAGAAATTAGCAGGTCCCGAACCTGAACTAGTAGTCACGTCCATTGTTGCCATAGCTAAACCGGCCCCATTCACCAAGCAACCAACATCTCCATCCAACTTAACATAGCTAATATTATGTTCGCGGGCTTTAGATTCCAAAGGATCTTCTTGGGCAATATCCCGTAATTCTAATAATTCATTATTTTTATATAAAGCATCATCATCGAACAAAATCTTTGCGTCGGCTGCGACCAAATCACCAATACCTGTAATCGCTAAAGGGTTAATTTCTATCAAAGAACAATAGTATTTACTATATATTTCATACATCCTTGATAAGATTTGGAACACTGCTTTACGTTTGTCAATATCTATACCTGCTGCATAAATTAAGTCTCTAGCCTGATAGTCCATCAAGCCATAGACCGGATCAATTTCACATCGTTTAATATTTTCAGGAGATTTTTCTGCTAGTTCTTCTATATCTACTCCACCAAATTTACTTAACATAACAATATGAGTTTCTGTTTCAGGATTTGCCAAAATAGAAATATATATCTCTCCAGCAATATTGACTGGTTCTTCTATCAAAACTGATGAAACCAATAATCCATTAGGTCCTGACTGCTCAGTATATAATCGAGACCCTATTAACCGTGAAGCCTCTACTTTAGCATCTTCAGCTTTTTCTACTAATTTAACCCCACCTGCTTTGCCTCGACCACCAGAATATACTTGTGCCTTAACAATACATCTACCACCTAATTCTACAGCTAAATCAAAGGCTTCTTCTGGGTTTTTTGCATTACCTCCCATTGGAATTTTTATACCAAAACTGCTAAGAATCTCTTTTGCCTGATATTCGTGTATCCTCAATTCAACTTACCTCTTTAACTCTTAAACTTTAACGTAAAATATTAGCGATTTATGGCGGAGGGAGTGGGATTCGAACCCACGATACCGTTGCCGATATAACGGTTTTCAAGACCGTCGCATTCGTCCACTCTGCCATCCCTCCGTTATGAAAAATAGGACACGCAATAAATTACGTTCCTCACAGAACACCTATTTTATTTTAATTTATTAAAACAGCAAACAACAATTTTCAAACATTCCAGCAACGGAATTTAATTAAATTATAGTTTCTTGTCAAACCGATGCAATTCATAAGATTGGCAGCTATCTAAACATTGAAAGCCCTTTTAAATTTCCCTTCCTCATATGTTTCATCATTTTTTTCATTTGAGAAAACTGATTTAGTAAATTATTCACATCGTTGGGTCTTGTACCGCTCCCTTTTGCTATTCTCCTTCGCCTACTACCATCAATAATTCCAGGCTTTCTTCTCTCGTTCACAGTCATAGAACTCACAATAGCTTCTATTTTCCTCAGGTTTTTTTCTCCATCGTCATTACTAGGCAATTGAATATTTTTTTTCGGTAATCCGGGTATTTTTTCAATAAGCCCCGTTAATGAACCCATTTTTTTTATTTGACTCATTTGATCGACTAAATCATTCAAATCAAAGTCATCTTTCTTTATTTTTCTTTCTAATTGCTTCGCCTGACTCTGGTTAAATGACTTGCTCGCAATTTCAGTTAATCCAGCAATATCTCCCATTCCTAAAATACGTGATGCTATTCGATCGGGATGAAATATTTCTATATCACCTGTTTTTTCTCCTGTGCCCAAAAATTTCAAAGGAACACCGGTTGTATAAACCACCGATAAAGCAGCTCCACCACGAGCATCTCCATCAATCTTGGTTAAAACCACACCAGTTAATCCAATATTTTTTACAAAACTTTCAGCTACATTAACTGAATCCTGACCAGCCATTGCGTCTAATACTAATAAAGTCTCCACAGGGTTGGCCTCATCATAAATTTCTTTCAACTCTTTCATCAAGTCTTCATCTATCTGAAACCTCCCAGCTGTATCAATTAAAATACACGTCGCCCCATTTTGGGTCCCAAATTCTATCCCTCCACTTACAACTTCTATTGCCGAATCACCATCTTTTGGAGAATAAACTGGAGTCTTAATTGAATCACCCAAAATATTCAATTGGTCTACAGCTGCTGGCCTATGTATGTCTGCAGCAACTAAAACAGGTGCATGACCATTATCTCTTAAATGTGCAGCTAATTTTGCTGTCGTAGTGGTTTTGCCTGAACCATTAAGCCCAACAAGAATAATTACCGGTATCGAATCAGATTTTAATTGTAACTCACTTACTTCAGAACCAAGAATTGAAGTTAAAACCTCTGAAGTAATCTTAAGAATTATTTGTGAAGGAGTGACGCTAGCCTGTAATTCTACGGTATTACACTTCTCTCTTATATCTTCTGTAATCTGCTTTACAACCTTAAACCCAACATCAGCTTCCAATAAAGCAATTCTTATATCACGAAGAACTTTATCAATATCTTTTTCACTTAGGGTACCCTTTTTACCCAACATGAGAAATATATCATTTAATTTTGTCGAGATAGAATCAAACATACAACGTTAAACCGATAAACCTATCAGACACAATTCAATTTTATGAGCTATTTAATAAAACTATTCTTTATTTAATAACTTGGCACCTACGAGTTTCAATTGTTCAGGTTGATCTTCGTATTTGAATTCCCTCATGCAAGCCATTGCTGAAACATAATCTCCAGGACGAGGCTTAAAAATCGTCACACCCTGTGCAACTCTTCCAGTTTTCCTAATTTCATCCAAACTTGTTCGCATTACCTGAGCTTTCCTCGAAATGACGTAAACTTCGTCACTGCCTGCTATTACTTCTGCTGCTGCAACAGTTCCAGTCTTTTTGGTAATATTCATGGTTTTTAATCCTGACCCAGCTCTTTTCTGTGGCCTATACTTTGCTAAATCTGTTAATTTCCCATAACCATTCTTACTAATTACCAGTAGCCTAGATTCAGGTACAACTACGTCCATTGAAACCATGTTATCTTTTTTATCCAATAACATTCCTCTTACTCCACCAGCCTGTCTAGAACGTGACAAAATATCAGTAATTGCAAATCTGATAGACTTTCCATTTTGCGTAACCATCATCACATCATCGTCTTCTCTACAATTCTTTGCCGAAACTACTTCATCTCCACTTTTAACCTTCATAACTATCAAACCACCCCTGCGTATTTGACCGCTCTCTGTTATCAATGAACTTAGTTTGTTCATTTGCACCTTTTTAATTGAAGCGTTTTTAGTTGCTAAAACCAAATACAAATCTGGTCGTTTTAGACTGTTAACACCTATAATAGATTTAACTGTTTCATTTTCAGCAAGAGCTATTACATTTCTGACAGGGACCCCACGGGTGTTCCTTGCAATATCAGCCCTTAACTCAAAAGACCTCATAGCTAAAACTCTACCTTTATTCGTAAAGAAAAGCAGGGTGTCATGAGTATCGCATACAATTATGTGTTTTACAGGGTCATCATCTTTGATGTTCATACTCACCACACCTTTTCCACCACGATGTTGATTCCTGTAAGTATCTGCAGGTATCCGTTTTATATATCCACCTTCACTAAGCGTAACAACAATCTGTTCATGAGCCTCAAGTTCTTCTCTTGTAAATTCTTGCACTGTAGCGGTTATTGAAGTACGCCTCGCTCCTCTAAGAGATTTCTTCATTTCCTGAGTTTCCTCAGATACCACCGCAAGTATCTTATGGGGATCTCCAAGTTGTTCTTCGTAATATCTGATTCGCTCTTGCAAATTCTGATATTCATCTTCAATTTTTTGCGTTTCTAATGCTGCTAATCTTCGCAACTGCATTTCTAGAATTGCTTGAGCTTGTACCGCATCAAGACTGAATTTGCTGATAAGTTGTGTTTTTGCCTCATCAACGTCTTGCGAAGACCTTATTAAATCAATCACTTCATCTATATTAGCGATTGCAACACGATACCCATCTAAAATATGACATCTTGCTTTCGCCTTTTTCAGTTCAAATCTAAATTTCCTAGATATGACCTCTTCCCGGAATTTAATATAATAACCCAGACTTTCTTTAATATTAATCAGCTTCGGCACACCATTTGCAAGAGCAATCATATTAACCGAAAAAGAGCTCTGCATCGGCGTGTATTTGTATAAGTTATTCAGGATCACAAAAGCCTGAGCGCCACTCCGCAACTCCATGACTATACGCATACCCTTTCTATCAGATTCATCTCTCACTTCTGATATGCCTTCAAGTCTTTTCGTTTTAACCAAACCCGCTATCTTTTCAACTAAACTAGCTTTGTTTACTTGATAAG
>CAYRIG010000015.1:0-6989 GCA_964424315.1 uncultured Dehalococcoidia bacterium
CTTGGCTGATATGCTTCGTAATAAACTCGAGAATAATATCCTATTTGCGTTACTCCCTGTACAACTATTCCGTCATCAGGGACTGCCTTTCTGATAGCTTTTAGGAAAGAAGCCTGTGGTTCAACAGAGTTAAACTGCAAAGAAACTTTTTCCCTATGTTCACTAACTTCCTCATGTCTGCTATTTTTTCTAGGGACTAAAGATTCGACTATCGGGTATAAAAGATCCAATGCTACTTTCGCGTCTGCATTAATTCCTACTGTAGCAGGGTAATTGCGTCCAATTTCCTCATCATCTACATCGATTTGAATCAATTTGACATTATCTTCCAAACCAACTCCTTGAAACCTCGTTCCCACAGCCAATACGACGTCATATCCGCTAGTGAAATCGCCTAAAGAATTGGTCCCAAATCCATTAGAACCCATAGATAAAGGATGTCTATCTGAAAAACCACCTTTGCCTGACTGTGTTGTAAATACTGGCGATTGAATATAATCGACCAATTTAGTTAGCACTTCAGATGCTCCAGCAGATATAACTCCACCGCCAACCCACACTATCGTTTTTCTCGATTCAGATAACAACTTTGCTGCTTCTAGCAAATCTTCTTCCTTTGGGTAAAGCAAAGGATATCCTTCATTTTGGGGTCTAAAATCTGAATCGTCAAACTCTTCAGCGAATGTATCAGGGGGAACTTCTATTTCGACAGGCCTTGGTCTTCCTGTCCTCAATTGATAGAAAGCACGTTCTACTGCGGCTTCTATTTTTGAGGCATCCATCACTCTTTCAGCAGATTTCGTGATTGGTTTCATTACGTCAAGCTGTTCATGTATTTCATGTAACTCTCCAGTTTCCAGCCCAATGTAATCTTTATTTATTTGTCCAGTCAAAACTAATACAGGAGATGATGCAGAATAAGCGGTCCCAATAGCTGCACTAGCATTCAGCAATCCAGGCCCTGGTACGACTACGCAAACCCCTTCTTTACCACTAGCTCGAGCATATCCATCAGCCATATATGCTGCACCCTGTTCGTGACGCGTAATTATGAATTTAATTTCAGGATTCTTATAAAATGCATCCATTAAGTGATAGAGTTGAACCCCAGGAATTCCGAAAACTACTTCAACTCCTTTCGCTTTTATGCTTTCTACTAAAGCCTCCCCTCCAGTTTTGCTCATGTTGCTCCTTTAGATAATTTCTCAGTGAGATATTTCATTATCAAAAAATTGTTTGATTTCTCCGATTGGAATCTTAACAGCATCTGGGTTCGCTCTTTCCTTTATTTCAACTACGCCTTCTTTAAGATTACGGTTACTTATAACAACACGATAGGGAACGCCGACTAAATCAGCATCCTTGAATTTTACTCCAGCTGACTCAGCTCTATCATCCAACAAAACCTCAATGTTTTGACCACTCAAGTTTTCATAAACCTCAGTAGCTGTCTTATTTATTTGTTCATCGTCAACATTTAAAGCAGTCAACCATACTTGAAAAGGTGCAATTGATATAGGTAAAACCATCCCTGACTCATCATTATTTTGTTCAATAACTGCTGCTAGCAACCTACCTACTCCTATGCCATAACACCCCATTTCTATAGTACCTCTTTGTCCAGTATCATCGAGGAAATTTGCTTCAAACACTTCACTATATCTACTACCTAATTTAAAAACGTGCCCTACTTCGATTCCTCTGCGTGTATCTAATTGCCCTCCGCAGGTACATTTATAGCCACCATTTGCCTTCGCTATGTCTACAATATTTGAAGAACTAAAATCACGATTAAAAATAACGTTTTTGAAATGGTAATCAGGCTTATTTGCACCTGCTACTAGCCCAGTAGATTCCACTAAAGAATCATCAACAATAATCTTTATCCCAGTCAACCCGACAGGTGATACGTATCCCGCAACTATTGAATGCGCTGAAAGACTATCATCGGTAGCAACCGATAATTCATTTGATTTCAAAAAGTTCTTAAGTTTAGTTTCATTAATTTCTAAATCACCACGTAAACAAGCTAATATTAGTTCTCCATCAGAATCATACATCACAGATTTCAGTGTTTGATTTGCAGTTATTTTTAAAAATGTTTCCAATGATTCTATTGTTTTAACATTTGGGGTATATATTTCTTCGATAGCATCATTTACGGGATCGATTTTTGCAGATTTATCAAAAGCAGCTTTTTCTTCATTAGCTGCATAACCACAAGAGTCACACATAATCACAGTATCTTCGCCAACATCTGAAAGGGCCATGAACTCATGAGATGCTTTACCTCCAATAGCTCCACTATCAGCCTCAACCATAATTACCTCAAGCCCACACCTCTCATATATACGTTTATAGGCTCTAATCATATCGTTGTAGGTTTTATCCAATCCTTCTTCATCGACATGAAAACTATATGCGTCTTTCATGTCGAATTCTCGGACTCTCAATAGTCCACCTCTTGGCCTCTCTTCATCACGAAATTTGGTCTGTATTTGATAAAGCACCAAGGGCAAATCCCTGTAACTGAAAACGTTGGATTTAACCATAGAGGTAAGCACTTCTTCGTGCGTTGGAGCCATTACCATAATATTGCCCCGTCTATCTTTAAAGTTAAAGAGAGTATCTCCAAAAACCCCGAATCTACCTGATTTTTCCCAAAGCTCAGCTGGTTGCAAAGCAGGCATTCTCAATTCTTGACCATCTATAGCGTCTAACTCTTCTCTAATTATCTGTTCTATATTTCTTAAAGACTTCCATCCCAAAGGCAAATAGCTATATACACCAGAGCCTATTTGACTAATAAATCCTGCTTTTAACATTAAACTATGACTCACAAGTTCTGCTTCAGAAGGGTCATCTCTTAATGTTTTACCGAACAATTTTGAAATTCTAATTTTTTGACTCCAGCCTAATCCAAATTTATTTTGATCTAACTTTTTAAACCGTTTTGGCTAATTCTTTTTCCAATTTATTGATCTCATCCATCAATGCAGGAATCATTTCGCTCTCATCAACTATTTTAGATTTCTGACCTTTTGTGAAAATTATTGCTCTACCTGCTCCAGCAGCAATGCCAACATCAGCGTCCTTAGCTTCACCAGGCCCATTAACTTCACAACCCATTACAGCTACTTTGATTGGAGTATCAATCTTTTTTAACAACTCATCAACCTGGTTAGACAGCTTTACCACATCCACATCTGCTCTGCCGCAACTAGGACAGGCAATCAAAGTCACACCTGCTTTCTTCATATCTAATGATTTAAGAATCTCGGTACCAATTACAATTTCCTCTTCAGGAGGTGCACTCAAGGAAACCCTGATGGTATCTCCTATTCCCTGGTACAACAAGTTACCTATCCCAATGGCGCTGCGAATACTTCCGGCTTTGGCCGTACCCGCTTCTGTTATCCCCAAATGGAAAGGGTAAGGCACCAATTCAGCCATTTTCTTATAAGCCTGTATAGTTGTATCAATGTCAAAAGCTTTTAATGATATTTTTATCAAATCGAAATCAAGGTCTTCTAAAATTCCAATTTCCCACAATCCTGTTTCTACCATGTGATCTACAACTGTATATTCACCGTGTTTAGCTTCAGAGGGTTTTGGCAATTCATTAACCTTATCAGTATGTCTAGACAATCCACCAAAAACACCGATTTTACCAACAGGAGGAAGACTACCAAAATTCACACCTATCCTTATTGGCACTTTTCTTATTTTGGCTTCTTTGACTATTTCTTGAACTTTGGATTTATCTCTAATATTACCGGGGTTTAATCTTAAACAATCAACACCATTGTTTAGAGATTCAAGAGCCAATTTATAATGGAAATGAATGTCCGCTACTACAGGCAACTTACTTTTTTTTACTATATCTTTTAAAGCAATAGCTGCTTCCATGTCTGGAACTGCACATCTGACAATATCCCCTCCAGCATCAGCAATAGCATCTATTTGATGTACTGTAGCCTTTACATCTCTAGTATCCGTCTTAGTCATTGACTGAACAGACACCGGCGCACTTCCACCTATTAAAACATCACCAATATTTATTTGACTCGTCACACGTCTTTTGAACATTTTAATTATTAAAAGAGACTTTCTCCACTTATAATTCTACTGATGTCGACAAAACTCATTAATAAAATCAGGCCCATCAACACCAAAAATCCTGCTACATGAGCTACGTTCTCAATTTTTTCAGACACCTTTCTTCCACCCCGCACCAATTCTACAATGATAAATAAAACCCTTCCACCATCTAAAGCAGGAATAGGCAACAAATTTACAATTGCTAAATTCAGACTGATAAATGCTGATAGTTGAAAAATCCATCCTACACCTAGTCTAGATACTCCTTCCGCAGTTATTTGAGCCATACCTATTGGACCTACAAACCCAGGGTTAGTCCTAGAAGAAACCGCCTGAGATAAGCTTTCCCACGTTAATACAAATATCCCTGATATTGTTCTAAATGATTGAACTATGGAATCGAAAAATGAGGATTGTTCTGTGACAAACCTTGGGTTAGACAATCCAATTAAAATTCCTACAGAACCTTGATTCAATCTATCTCCAGCCTCGATAGTTGCATCATAACTTTTTGCTGCTTTGACTGATATTTGTTTCTCTCCAACTAACACCTTATCGGCAACTTTCGAAGAAGAACCATAAATAAAAGACCCATCTTCTTTCAGCTTCAATTCAAATTCAGAATTTAAATCAACATATTTTGCTGTTTCATCAGTCACTTGTTCAACAACCTCAAGAACCGGAGGGTTTTTTCTCGGTATAAGCCTTACATTTTCTAAAACCATGCCTTCATTTCTCTCAGAATTCAAACCAGCAACAACAGTGTTCTTCTTCAACGTTATATTTGTTTCTTTCCCTCGATTTTCACTGATTATTTGTAATAGCTGGTTTAAATCGTTAATTCTCTGTTCATTTACTTTAACAATCACATCTCCGTTTTCTATTCCTGCATTGTAAGCAGGTGATCCTGGCACAACCGCATTAATAATTACTTCTCCCCCTGACAATGATTGGTGTGGCATCATAAAAGAAACCATGAATATTACAAATGGGACAAGTAAATTCATAAAAGAACCAGCTACCAACACAACCAACCGTTGAAATGCACTAGCAGAACTAAAACTACCGGGACCTTCGAATTCTTTTTCACCCGCCATTTTTACAAATCCCCCAACTGGAATCAGGTTAATTGAGTAAATAGTCTCTTTATATGAAAATCCAAAGACTCTAGGAGGAAAACCAAAGCCAAATTCTAAAACTTTAATTTTAAATAATTTTGCGGTGGCAAAATGACCTAATTCATGTACGAAAATCAAAAATGCCAAAATAGGAATAATTATTAACCAATTCATCACTTCAAACATATCATATTCACTTAACTAAATTCCCTACTTGCTTCTTTGCCCAATTTGAAGCTTCCAAGGCTTGATAAACATCTGGATTTGGCACAGGAACATGCATTTTAGTAGCATCTCTTATGACAGTAGCAATTTCGGTATACTTCAATTTCCCAGACAAAAATAACTCAACTGCCTTATCATCTGCACCTGATAATACCGCTGGCCAGGTTTTTCCTTTTTTACCATACTCAAGACCCAAAACAAAACATGGATATCGGCTCAAATCTAATTTTTCAAATGACAATTTACCTATATCAATTAAGTCAACTCGTGAAACTTGGGCATTAAATTTACGTGATGGGTATAACAAAGAATATTGGATAGGCATTCTCATATCTGGCTGACTGATCTCTGCTTTAATCGTACCATCCACAAATTCAACCATTGAATGTATAAGACTTTGTGGATGAAGAACAACTTCAATATCTTCCCATGGCATATCAAATAGATAATGAGCTTCTATTACTTCAAAAGCTTTGTTCATCAAAGTAGCTGAATCAACGGTTATTTTATCACCCATCTTCCATGTAGGATGATTCAAAGCTTGTTTTGGCGTTACGTTAGATAATTTTTCCGAAGGGAAATCTCTTAATGCTCCACCTGAAGCCGTAATAATCAACTTACTAATCGCTTTTTCTTCACCTTTTAAACACTGCCATATAGCATTTGGTTCACTATCAAGAGGGAATATATCTACTTTATTTTCTTTAGCTTTTGATACTAGTTCTTTACCTGCTATAACAATTGATTCTTTATTGGCTAACGCAATATTTTTTTTGTTTTTTATAGCAATTAATGTAGGAATTAATGCTATATCGCCTGAAGTAGCAGTAACAATCAAATCAACAGAGGGCAATGCCGCTATTTCTTCTATTGGTTTTTCAAAACATCCATGTGAATATAACTTAAGTTTTTGTGTATCGGTGCAATTACTGTTAATCCACTTGGGTTTAAATTCAATTATCTGATCTTGCAATACTTCAAAGTTAGTTCCTGCGACTAAAGCTACTACTTTAAGTTCATCCGGAAAAGCTCGCACCACATCGAGGGTTTGAGTACCGACAGAACCAGTTGAACCTATAATTGCTAAATTTCGCACTAACTTATCCATATAAAACCATAATAAGTAACAGGTAAATTCAATAAAACCGAATCTAGTCTATCTAAAACCCCACCATGTCCTGGGAAAATTGTCCCAGAATCTTTAACTCCCGCGATTCGCTTTAATTTAGATTCCGCTAAATCCCCAATGATTCCTATACAACCAATCAAAACTCCTCCAATTACAGATATTGCAACTGATATATCAGTCTGAAATCCTTCCAACTCGGTAAAAATATAATTTATTATCAAGCTAGCGATAACCGCTCCTAAAATACCACCGATAGCACCTTCTATTGTTTTCATCGGACTTACATTAGGTGCTAATTTATGTTTTCCTAACCTCCTTCCAACAAAAAAAGCGGACGTGTCCGACACCATAACAACCACTATCAACCAATAAGCCAAGTAAACACCATCATCATAATTTCTCAACAAAATACCATA
>CAYRIG010000015.1:6999-13612 GCA_964424315.1 uncultured Dehalococcoidia bacterium
ATCTAATTTATTGTTTCGCGTAAAGATCTTCCGCTACCAATTACAGCTAACAATAAAATTGATGCCAAAAACCAAATACCCCCCACAAAAATCACCCCAAACAAAATCGGCATCGCTATTGAAGCGGTAATTATTCGTGATTTCATAAGTACATCCAGCCAGTATTTCCTATCTAAATTGTTCCATATTTTCTATGCCTATTACTATAAGAATACAAGGCTTTTTTGATTTCCGAATCATCAAAATCCGGCCATAAAACTGAACTAGAATAGTATTCAGAATAAGCAGACTGCCAAATCAAAAAATTACTTATCCGCATTTCTCCAGCTGTCCTAATTATTAGGTCCGGATCGGGCAATTGATTATCATATAAATATGTTGAAAATGTTTCTTCGTTTATTTGTTCCGGATCTATTTTTTGCCTGATAATATTTTTGACAGCATCAATTATTTCTGTTCTCCCACCGTAATTAAATGCTATTGTCAAAATCATTGTTTCGTTCGATTTTGTCAGTTCAATCGATTCTTGAATTGATTTACCTAGTTCAGCAGGGATAGTATCAAGCCTGCCTATATGTCTAATCTGAACACCATCAGAATGTAATTTAGGAGTTTCTTCAACTATGGACTGTGCAAGTAAATCAAACAGCATATTAACTTCAGATTCAGGCCTTGACCAATTCTCTGTGGAAAACGCATACAGTGTCAGGTACTTGACTTTATACTCAGCAAAACACTTGATAACCCGTCTCAAATTCTGAGTCCCTGCCTCATGCCCTTGTGACCTTGGCAGTCCCTGTTCAGAAGCCCATCTCCCATTACCATCCATGATTATAGCTATGTGAGAAGGTGCTTTTTCAATTTCTTCATTGTCTTTGAATCTTTTGTTTGGCATCGTCTAAAAGTTAAATAAATATCCAATATATTACTTTAGGTTGTCATTATTTCTTTTTCTTTCACTTTGGACAATTCACTTATCTTTTCCACAAATTCATCAGTTATATCCTGCAACTCTTTTGAAGCCCTTTTAACATCATCCTGAGACATTTCTTTGTCTTTTTCGAATGTTCTTAATTCGTTGATAATTGCTCTTCTGATATTACGAATTGCTACATTACCCTCTTCAGCTCGCTTAGATAGTACTTTAACTAGGTCTCTTCGTCTTTCTTCAGTCAATGGAGGTACTTTAAGTCTAATCAAGGAGCCATCATTTTGTGGACTTAATCCCAAATCAGATTTTAAAATTTCCTTTTCCAAATCTATAATGATTTGTTTGTCCCACGGCTCGATTACAATCGTTTGAGAATCGCCTAGAGATACAGAAGCTACTTGATTGATTGGTAACAAGGAACCATAATAGTCAACCCTGATATTATCAATCAGTTGTGTAGTAGCACGACCCGTTCTGATGGAACCCAAATCTCTGTTAAATGCTTCTATGGATTTATTCATATTTGTTTTAGCTTGAGTTAAAAGCGTTTGGCTGTCAGGCATACTATAACACCTCCATCTGATAACTTGTTTTATTGAAAATCAATTAAATACAAATCTAAAAAGTATTTCAGTCTAGACTAATCAAATTCACAAGAATTAGCAAATCTACTCTTTATTTGAAGCAACCATGGAACCTATTTCAGCTCCATTTATTAACCGCTTTAGATTTCCGGGCTCAAACATATTGAAAACTTTTATAGGTACGTTGTTATCCATGCATAAAGAAATAGCAGTAGTATCCATAACCTTTAACCGTTTTTCAATGACATCCCTGTAGGTAAGAAATTCATATTTAGTTGCAGTTGGGTCCAAGTTAGGATCAGAGGAATAAACTCCATCTACTTCGTGCTTAGCCATAATTAAAATTTCTGCTTCTATCTCTATAGCTTTCAACGCGGCTGCTGTATCGGTTGTAACATAGGGGTTTCCAATTCCGGCAGCAAATATAACTACTCTTCCTTTTTCTAAATGCCTCATGGCCTTTCTACGTATGTAAGGTTCAGCTACTTGCTGAATGTCAATAGCTGTCTGGGTACGAGTAAGAACATCGAATTGATTTTCTAATGAATCCTGTAGAGCAAGACCGTTAATAACGGTAGCCAACATACCCGCATAATCCGCTGTTGCTCTGTCCATTCCTTTAGCAGCGGCCTCAGAACCTCTCCATATATTCCCACCACCAACAACTACACCTATTTCAACCCCCATATCTACAAGGGTTTTTATTTCTCCAGCCATAAACCCTACAGAGTCAGGATCTATCCCAAATTCCCTATCCCCTTTAAATGACTCACCGCTCAATTTTAAAAGTATCCTTTTAAATTTGGCAGAGTCGTTTGGCACAGAATTCACTCGCCTATAGAAAATCTACTAAATCTTTTAATACGGATATTTTCTCCTACTCGAGCTGCTACTTCATTTACCACATCTTTTACTTTAAGGCTTTGGTCTTTGATAAAATTTTGTTCGACCAAACATGAATCTTCATTGGCCTCTTCACTATCAGCTGAGTCTTCATCTAAATATACAAATTTGGGAGCCATTGCTGCAACCTGCATTGCCAAATCATGGACCAAATTTTTAAAATCGTCAGTGCGTGCAACAAAATCGGTTTCACAATTAACTTCAACAATTGATCCGATTCTACCCCCTGCATGTATGTAGGATGCTACAATACCTTCTTCTGTTGCTCTAGAGGATTTTTTTGCCACTGAAGCCAAACCCTTTTCATGTAAAATCGTTTTTGCCTGTTCAATATCACCATTAGCTTCAATTAAGGCACTTTTACAATCCATGATGCCTGCGCTTGTTAATTCACGTAGCTCTTTTATATCACTCAATTGGGGTTCCACGTTAGACTCTCCATCGTAATTCTTATGCTGAAGAAAATTTATTAACTATTTTCTTTCTCGACATCGGAAGACTTTTCTTCTGATACCAATTCATCTTTATTTTCTGCTTGAATTTCTGCAGTGTTTACTGATTCAACCTCTTCATTTTCTGCAGTCGATGCTTCGACTTTATCCACCACTTCACTTGTGTCTTGCTGTTTTTGTATTTCTGGTTGTTCTGATATTGAATCAGAAATTATTTCATTTGTTTCAGGAACTGAAGGTTGTGGTTCTTCGGCGACAATAGACGCAGTATCTTGCATATGCTGGTCAGAACCTTCGGTTATTGTTGACTCAACAGTATTAAATTCAGCCACACCTTCCATTACTGAATCAGCTATGGCTGAAACAACTAATTTAACCGACCTCATAGCATCATCGTTACCAGGAATTGGCCAATCGATTAAACTTGGATCACAATTTGTATCAACTAATGCTACTATAGGAACACCAACTTTTCTTGCTTCTGCTATAGCAATGTCTTCGTTTCCTATGTCGATAACGAACAATGCACCAGGTAATTCAGTCATGTCTTTGATACCACCAAAAAACCTGTTTAACTTATTAATCTTTTCTTCCATTTTAAGAGCTTCTTTTTTAGGTAAGACTTGAAATTCTCCCTTTTCTTTTTTTGTTTCAAGCTCAACAAGATAATCTATACGTTTTTCTATAGTTTTAAAATTGGTCAAAGTACCGCCTAACCACCTAGTCGTTATATAGAATGACCCTGAACGAACAGCTTCTTGAGTTACAGATTCTTGGGCCTGTTTCTTAGTCCCAACCATAAGTATTTTTTTACCCGTAGATGCAATATCTTTAACAAATGCCCTTGCAGTTTCCAAACATTTTACTGTTTTTTGTAGATCTACAATATGAATGCCATTTCGGTGCGAATATATATATTGGTCCATTTTAGGATTCCAATATTTACGCTGATGCCCAAAATGAACCCCCGCTTCAAGTAAAGATTTCATCGAGACATTTGGACTTACTTTTGGTGCTACAGCTTCTTCTACAATTTGTTTTTGCTTTTCAGTTTCTTGAACCATATAATTTAATTACCAGACCTTAATTTTCCTGACATTTTCAAACTGATACTCTGAAAATATTTATATAGGAATTTCTATAAACTAGCCTGAAGAAGTATATCATACGTATTTGATTAGCGTAAATGCCAATTGCAATCTCGTTGAGTAAATTAAACTAGATATGATATGATGAAACATGAAAAATACAAAAAGGAAAAAATTTATTAATGGCAGTGGACAAGTTAACGGTAGCTAAAGAATTTAAATCCAGTGAAAATGACAATGGATCTACTGAGGTACAGATTGCCATACTTACCTCAAGAATAAATGGACTTACAGAGCATCTTAGAATTCATAAACATGACCAATCAAGTAAAAGAGGTCTTCTAACGCTCGTAGGTAAAAGAAGAAAGCTTCTTCGTTATCTAAATAATAAAGACAACTCTCAGTATGAATCTATTACTGATAAGCTTTCTATAAGAAGATAGAAAACTCCTGATTTATTAATTCCCCTACTTATTCTCTTAATGTTTATTGCCTTATAACTTCCAAAGGATGTTAATTATTTATGAGTTCTATATATACACACACGTTTGATAACCATACTTACGAATTTCAAACTGGCACCTTGGCTAAGCAAGCGAATGGTTCAGTGTTAGTCAACTATGGTGATTGTTCATTACTAGTAACAGCAACAATGAGCGATCCGAGAGAAGGTATCGACTTCTTCCCACTAACGGTGGAATTCTCAGAAAGAATGTATGCACGCGGTAAAATTCCTGGAGGATTTTTTAGGAGAGAAGGAAGACCAGGAAGCGATTCAGTCCTAATATGCAGGCTTATAGACCGACCCATTCGCCCCATATTCCCAAAAGGATTCAGGAATGAAGTTCAGGTTGTTATAACACCACTTTCCGTAGATTTAGAGAATCCAGTTGATATCCCTTCTCTAGTCGGAACGTCATTCGCTTTATCAATTTCAGACATACCATTTTCTGAGCCAATAAGTGCATGCAGAGTAGGCTATATTAATGGTGAATATATTATAAATCCATCATACTCTCAACTTGAATCTAGTGAACTAGATATCGTAGTTGCTGGCTCCAAATCAGGGATAACAATGTTAGAAGCCGGAGCAACTGAGGTTTCAGAAGAAGTGGTATTAGAAGCAATAAAGCAGGGGCAAGTAGAAAACGAAAAATTAATTAAATTCCAATATGAAATTATGGAATCCATCGGCAAAACAAAAATCCCATTTGAATCAGCAACAGTTGACTCAACTCTTATCAATAAAATAGAGGATCTTGCAAGTTCAAATATCAAAGCCATATTCATGTCTGTAAAAGGCAAACAAGAACAGGCAACTGCTATAAACGAACTTGAAGCAAAACTGGTAAAACAATTTGAAGAAACAGATCCAGACACAGAAATCCAAGAAGAATTCGAGCATGTTAAAGATATGGCTTTCAGAGAAATGGTTTTAACTGAAAAGATAAGACCAGATGGAAGGGGCCTTAGTGATATTAGACCTCTTGATTCATCAGTTGGATTTTTGCCAAGAACCCATGGTTCTTCGATATTCGAGCGTGGTGAAACACAGGCAATAGGTATCGTCACGTTGGGTTCTGAAAAAGATGCTCTAAAATTAGACAATTTAAGCCCACAAGAATCCAAACATTTTTTGTTCCATTACAATTTCCCTCCTTTTAGCGTAGGAGAAACTGGTAGAATCGGAGTCAGTAGACGAGACACAGGACATGGAGCTTTAGCTGAAAGAGCTTTAGAACCAATACTTCCTCCAATTGAAAAATTCCCTTATACAATCCGAGTAGTATCTGAAGTAGTAGGATCTAACGGTAGTACTTCAATGGCAAGTACATGCGCTGGAACTTTAGCATTGATGGATGCAGGTGTACCAATCAAGTCCCCAGTAGCTGGGATATCTATTGGGCTTGTTGCAAGTGAAAATGGAAGTTTTGAAATATTAACTGATATACAAGGACTTGAGGACCACGCTGGAGATATGGATTTCAAAGTAGCAGGTACTGAAGATGGCATCACTGCTATACAGCTTGACATTAAAATACCCAGCATCGGATACGATATCATTGAAAAAACTCTTGAACAAGCAAAATCAGCTAGATTTGAAATCCTAGAGAATATGAAATCTGCAATTGACGGTCCTAGAGATGACTTAAGCCCATATGCTCCTAGAGTAACTCAGATTCAAATACCGACAGACAAGATAGGTTTGGTTATAGGACCTGGCGGAAAGACAATCAGAGGCATAATTGAAGAAACTGGCGCAACAGTCGACATACAAGATGACGGTACAGTGTTAGTTGGATCTTCCGAAAAAAGCGCTTCTGAAGGTGCAATCAAAATTATAGAAGATTTAACACGTGAAGCAAAAATTGGTGATATTTTTACTGGTAAAGTAGTAAGAATAATGGACTTTGGTGCATTTGTTCAAATTTTACCAGGAAAAGATGGAATGATTCACATCAGCGAAATTGCAAACTACAGAGTAAATGCTGTTGAGGATGAGATTCAACTAGATGAAGAAGTAACTGTAATAGTAAAAGACATCGATAAACTTGGAAGAATAGCCTTATCAAGAAAAGCTTTATTATCATCGGAAAAATCTTCTGAATCTGCAACAGATACTTCAGAAAAACGCGACGATAAAAAAGGAAAAAA
>CAYRIG010000016.1:0-13367 GCA_964424315.1 uncultured Dehalococcoidia bacterium
TCAGGATGATTTGGCTGACCTAGTAATCCCATACTTTGTGCGAGATCTCCAGGAGCGACATAAAATACGTCAATATGATCTACTTCTAATATTTCTTTTAAATTATTGACTGCTAGTATATCTTCAATTAAAACGACAATCATGGTTTCGTCATTGGCTTTTTGTGCGAAATTTTCCACTCCTATGCCCTGCCTGCTTGTGTAATTGCCCCGTGCCCCCAATGGATAGAACTTGGCGGCTTTTACTACTTCTTCTGCTTGCAATTTAGTATCAACGTGAGGCATTACTATTGCTTGTGCTCCTACGTCTAAAGTTCTATATATTACCCCAGGTAGATTTAGATTAAGTCTGACAATAGAAGTCATATTCCATAAATCCGCTGCTCTGGTCATGTCTGGTATATCGGCAAAATCGATAGCGGCATGTTCTGTTTCTATCCAAACTCCATCAAATCCGTAAGGACCCATGTATTCGATTAAATCAGCTGTTATTGGCATTGGAGTCATTACTGCTGTAGCAATATCGCCATTGGATAATTTATGTTTGATTTTATTTTTTCTTATATTCATTTAATAGTTAGCCTTCTTAAACATTAATAGTGGTGCAAGATGACGAAATTATATGTGCGATATCTTAGTGTAGTCAATTAAACTTCTCTATGAGAGACTTGATAAACAAAGGATTCGATATTTAAATTGACCTTTAATTACCAAGGATAAAACAAATGTTAGATGTTAATCGAAAGTATTGTCATTGGTGCGGTACTATCCTTACAGTAAAAAAATTGAACCTAGTAGATAAACATTATTGTAATATTTGCGACAAATATATATTTGAAGATCCTAAATTAGCTGTAGTCGTTCTCGTATCTAATTGTAAGCAGTTGTTATTGGTTAAACGTGCGATAGAGCCCGAATTGGGTAAATGGAGTTTTCCTTCTGGATATGTGGATAAGGGAGAATCAGTTGAATCAGCTGCGCTTAGAGAAGTGAAGGAGGAAACAGGCATCGATATAAAAATAAATTTTTTGATTGGAGCGTATTCAAGTGCTTTAAGACCATTAGTACTTTTGGCATACGGAGCAGAAGTTTTGGGAGGAAGCATACAATCAAATCATGAAGTGCTAGATATAGGGTATTTTAGTCCTAACTCTTTGCCGGATATGCCATTCCCTCACGATGATGAAATATTGAAAGATTGGACATCTATTAATGAATCCAGATAATGGATATTTTATAATTTAATATTATGGTTGATATCATAGCTGCGTTCTAGAGCTTTGTGGACTGGACACTTTGCAGATATACTTTCGATTCTGGTTATTTGAGATTGATCTAGGTTAGATTTGATATTGATAGAAACGGATATTCTCCCAATCGAGGTTTGTTCCTGTGCGACTTCATTTAAAACAGAAGAGTCGTTTTCATCTAAAATGCATGTTACAGAAACTCCATTCAAAACCCATTTTTTTCTCCGACAATACAGGAGAATCGTCATGGATACTCAGGTGGCAAGAGATGCCAATAGTAACTCCATTGGATTCGGACCTTCAGCAGGGAACTCTGTGTAGGATTTATCTGCTATAAAATTAGCAGTTGATGTTGTAATTTCGTGTTTTAAATCATTTAATGCAGTTGCTGTTACTTTATCCATTAAACCTACCCTTTTAAATGTAAAATTAAATATGATTGTTTACTCATAACTTTACAAAACTTACTTGTCATGTCCACCATAAGGAGAAAATTTCTGCTTCATTTTTGACAACTATCTTTATATCGACTATTTTTGCAGTAATAGTTGGTGAATTAGACCACTGAACTAAATGATCTAAACAGTTAACAAGTTCAAAACCGGACATAACGTTTCCATCAGATGAGAGTTCGATACCTATGCTGCCATGTTTTGCATCAGCATTGATATGCAGCTCTTTAAGAGCGGTTATATTATTAATATGTAAGATTCCATCTTTTGTACTCTTTAAACCAACCATACGGTCAATTTGCCATGTAGCTAATCCTATCGATCCAGTAACTGGTTCTTCTTTTATTGTTGTGTGGGCATGTGTGTCGTTTCTACCAGTGTAATATATTTTGATTTCATTGTTTTCTACAATTACGGAATTACCGATGGTAACGCTGCCCCAATCCCATTCTCCAGGGTCTCCTAGGTTTATTATAGGAGACCTGTCTCCTACTCTTTTCCAAGTCTTACCATCTCTGCTAGATACTAATTCTGGGAATGTAAATCCATCTCTAGAAATGTGTCCATCTGTGGTTCTAAAATTTTCTAGGAATCCTAAGATAATAGAGTCATATCTAAATATGGGCATCCCATAGAATTGGCTAAATCTGTTAGCGTCTCCCCTGCCCCAAGAGTCATCGATTTCATCAGGTATTACAGCAGGCTTTGGTAACGTCCAGTCTAAAGCATTTTTACTTTCTGTCCATAGTACAGATCGTCTGCTATATCCTCTTATATTCAAGTATTGTTTGACTATGCCTCTAAACATTTTATCCCTTTCATCGTACATAAACCATCCTACATCAGCATGCCCTGGTATAACTGGTTCTAACGGACCATCTGTCCAGTTGATTCCATCATCAGAGTAGGCAAGATAATATCCGTCATATGGTCCATAATTTGTATAAGCATAATCATATGCGAGCATTGTATAAGTCTTACCTGTTCCTAAATGCGGAGTATATAAGATGTTTTTGTTGTGGTCCTGTTCTACAGTAATCGGTGGTGAAATAGTGGTTTCCCTTAAAGATATTCTGTTTAAATAGATGTTGTTATTTATATTTCCGTTAAAATCCTTGTATTTTTTCAGGTTAGGTTTAACCCAATTTATTCCATCATCGCTTTCTGCATACAGGCTAGAATACCCATTGTGTTTAGTATTGCATACCCAACTGTCGTACCACATGCGGTATAAAGAATCTTCTTTACGGACTGTACCACCCATTTGGTTTACCGCTTCCCAGGGTTGGTCAGCTGTTAGCACGGGGTGTTCAGCTTTTACCCCCGGATGTATAACTCGATGTAGTCCTGAGCATTCGTCGACGTGGTAATCATCTATAAGTAGCATTTTGCTATTCATAATTCACCTTTAATCAGATTTTCTAGAAAGGGTTAAGCTATTTATATTTATAAGGGATAAAATTGATAAGAATCCAAGTAGAGTAAAGCTTATTATCCATTGATAGTTGTCAGTGGTTACATCGGTCACAAATCCAATTATAATTGGTCCGATGCAGCCACCCATTAAACCTGCAAATGATTGTATTCCTAAACTTTTCCCAAGATTATTAGGATTCGCCGTATTAAATAAGCCTATTTGATAAATTGAGGAATCTGAGGAAGCCGAGAAAGCATATATAACAAGCAAAAATATTAAAAGCGGCATAATATCCAATAATTCAACAAATCCGAAAAGAATTCCGGATATTGCACAGATACTCACTATTACGGAAGTTGATTTTTTAACCCCTACCCTATCCGAAAAAACACCCCCTATGAAAGGACCTATAGCTGCAATACCAAAAGCTATAGCTGCAACAGAATTTGCTGAAATTTTGCTGGAAATATCGCTTGAATTAGCAGCAAAGCTTGTATTCAAAAATATTGGACTCCATATACGTATAGAATAAAGCACTAGAGCGTGTATTGAGTAGCTAATTATGATTTTGACGATATTTTTATCTTTTGTAATACTGGCACTGGAACCATCTGTTTTTGCTAGTGATGCTTGTTTGATCTTAAGCGTTAACAAAAAGAATAGGATAATACCTCCGCCGGATATTATAGATATTATAGAATACCCGTACCTCCAATCTGATAATCCATTAATTAATACATCGGTTACGCCTAAAGATAAGCTGTGAGATAAATATTGAGCCGTCACAAATAAGCCGATTGCTTTGCCTCGATTATTTTCGCTGAATTGTTCTGAAATAATCCTAAGTCCAGCAATATAAATCCCAACATAGCCTGCACCTGCGAAAAATCGGATGATTGAACCTGAGATTAAGTCTTCAGATATTATGGCAAAAAGTATATGTGCAATAACTGAAATAATACTTGAAATTATTAATACAGTTTTACAACTGGATTTATTGGTCACTGGTACTATTATCAAAGCTGTAATAGCGTAACCAATTAAATAAGAAGAATATATTAATGCCACTTCCGAATTGTTCAAATCCCATTCATTTTTTATATGGCTAATAGCAGCAATGTAACTTGAAATAGGTAGGAGTATTATTAATAACGATATTGCCATTAATGTTGCCCATATATATTTGTTTTTGTCTGGATTCATTTGGAGTCTATTTTTTATTCAAAATTTATATATAAGATAACTATGTTGGTTAAAAGGTTAAATGCAGTTAAGCTGTTGGGCTTAAATAAGATGTTTATTGTTTAGGATATAGTTATAAAGGTCAAGTTAATTCTACTGATTAGGATATATTAATATAGATATAACTGTAGACTCTTTTATTAATCTAACCGAAAATAAGATTAGCCATTTATATACGTAATATTGGCAATAATAATATAGGAGGAGTGCTTTGAGTGATAAGTCATCGAAATTCAAGTTGACTAGTCTTTCCAGCTGTGCTGGTTGAGCTGCCAAACTTAATCAAAAAGAACTGACGCAAGTTCTGCGTCATCTACCTATATTTGATGACCCTAATTTAATAATAGGGCATACCTCTGGCGACGATGCTGCCATTTATAAAATGTCAGATGAAATCGCCCTAGTACAAACTGTGGATTTTTTCCCTCCTATCGTTGATGATCCAAACGATTACGGTGAAATTGCGGTAGCTAATGCATTAAGTGATGTATATGCGATGGGAGGAAAACCATTATTAGGAATGAATATAGTGGCATTCCCTGCAGAATTATCCAAGGATATTTTAGGAGAGATTATTGAAGGCGGTGCTAACAAGGCTAGTGAGGCGGGGTTACTTATTGTAGGTGGTCACACTGTTACTGATGCTGAACCAAAATACGGACTTGCTGTTACTGGAATTATTAAACCGGGTTCAGAGACTACAAATTCAGGATCCAAATCAGGTGATGTACTTATTCTTACCAAGCCAATCGGTACTGGGATTATCACTACTGCAAGTAAAGCCGGACAGATAGAACCTGAAATAATGTATGAATGCATAAAATCTATGAAACAATTAAATAGTACGGCCGGTGAGATAATGCAAGATATCGGAGTAAATGCCTGTGTCGACATAACTGGATTTGGGTTGCTTGGGCATTTGAATAATATGGTTGTTGCCAGTAATGTTCAAGTTGAGATAGTTGCTGGTAAGGTCCCTCTAATGTCGAATGTAATTCAGTTGGCTAACTCAGCTATGATACCGGGTGGTACTTATCATAATTTAGAGTATGTTGGGAAGGCAGTCAGTTGGGGAGAAAATGTCGATGAAATATTTAAAGTGATTCTTTGTGACCCACAAACATCGGGTGGGTTATTGATTTCAGTGTCGGAAGAAAAAGCATCCGTGTTGCTAGACAAATTACTGTATTATGGAATCGATAATTCTGAAATAATCGGCAAAGTATATAATCAGGCTGAATTAGGATTGACCCCTATTATCGTAAATTGATTAGCTTTTAATAAAATATTTAGTTTGATATCTGGAGGAACAGATTCGATGATTGATATTCATATAAAGGATGGTTTAGTAATAGATGGTAGTGGTAATCCAGGGTTTTATGCCAGCGTTTTAATTGAGGGAGACAAGGTTTTTGTACATCGAGGAGATCCTTTCGAAGTAGAAGCCAAGCGTGTTATAAATGCTTTAGGACATGTTGTCTCTCCCGGATTTATTGATTTACATTCTCATGCAGGTTTGACAATAATGGGTGAACCACACCACGACCCTAAAGTGAGACAAGGCGTTACAACTGAACTGGTTGGAATAGACGGTATGTCTCATGCGCCATTCAAAAGCAAAGAAGAATTACAGAGATATATTTGGTTAGATTCAGGTGCAAACGGTTATCCTCCTAAACTTGCTGATTGGTTAACAGTGTCAGAATTACTTAGTATATATGATAATTCCGTAGCAATTAACATAGCGTATATACTCGGTAACGGCCCGGTTAGGATTTGGGGCGTTGGATGGAGCGATAGGCCCGCAACAAAAGATGAAATGAATAATATGAAATCTGTAGTACGTGAATCATTGGAGGAAGGGGCTTGGGCTCTTTCCACAGGGTTGGATTACCCACCTGGAGCCTATGCTGATACAAAGGAATTGATCGAACTTTGTAAGGTCACCGCTAGATTTAATGGTTTTTATCATACCCATACTCGTGCAAGCCTTAAATCTGAAGGATTACTTGCACCTTGGGAAGAAGCAATTGAAATCGGTAAAAGAAGTGATATACCAGTACATCTAACTCATTATAGACAGGGAAGTCAGGGTGTTTTGAGCCATCTGGATTATTTAGGCTTGGTTGATGATAACAGAGCTAAAGGGATGGATGTTACTTTTGATTGTTACACCTATCCTTATTCCAGTACTGCTATAACAATAGCTCTGCCAACATGGTCAAAAGATGGAGGTCCTGAATCTTTGATGGAAAGATTAAAGGATAAAAATCAGAGACAAAAAATGAAGAAAGAGCTATCTGATGAATGGACGTATAGTTCATGGTTAACAAATTTCAAAAATCAGAGTAACAAACAATATGATGGAAAATTGTTGAATGATATAGCGCATATGAGAAGCCAAGAACCTGCTGAAGCATTATTTGATTTGCTGATAGAGGAAAATCTTGGAATAAATGTTGTTGCTTTGGGTACGAACGAACAAACTCTGCCAGATTTTGTATCCCATCCATCTGGAATGATAGCAAGTGATGCTATATTGCTTGGTGAATTTCCAAGCCCTAGAAGTTATGGGTGTTTCCCGGTTGTATTAGCAGAATTTGTTAGGGCTGAAAAACAACTTGCCTTACCTGAGGCAATAAGAAAAATGACTTCGTTTCCTGCACAAAGATTAGGCATGACAGATCGTGGCATGTTAAGGGATGGGATGAAAGCCGATGTTGTGATATTTCATGCTGATGAAGTGAAAGCTCCAGCTACTAAATGGAAGCCCAAGCAATATCCTCTAGGCATACCTTATGTAATTGTTAACGGTCAAGTAGTTATTGACAATGGTGAAAACACTGGTGCTTTACCAGGTAAAGGTTTGAGGAGAGGCCATATAAATTAATCCAGTGTGGATTTAATATTTATGAATCGAAAAATCAAATCCAGCTTTGACATGGCAATCTAATAGTACTGGTTGCCCCGTTTTCGAAACATTTATAGCTTCTTTTATAGATGGTATTATTTCCTCAGGTGATTTGACTATTTTAGACCATGCGCCTAACGCTTTAGCTATTTCGGCATAATTCCCATCTTGTCTTATCGCATCATAAGTTTTTGCCGCATAAGGCATGTGATCGCTTTCGATTGCCATGATTCCATTGTTAAACACGATTGTAATAATACCCAAATTGTTTCTAACTGCTGTTTCAATGTCCAATCCAACCATGCCGATTGCAGCATCACCCATTATGTTGATACAGGTATAATCTGGTTTAGCTAATTTAGCCCCCATTATCACTCCCAGACCAAACCCCAATTGAGTAGATTTACCCCATCCTATATATGTGCGAGGTGCAACACATTCCCACATAGAAACTAGTTGGTCTCTTGGACTACCAGCGTCGTGGGTAATTATAGTATGTTCTCGATCTACTGTAGCCATCAAGTCGTTTATTATTCGATATTGATTTAATGGAGTCTCATCTGAACACAATTGATTATTCCATTTGGATAGCCATTCAGTCTTTGCAGCAAAAAAATCTTATTTTACGTTTAGAGTTTTTTTTATGCCCTTACCGTCAGTGAGACTTTTTATTTCCTCTATTAGGGATTGGAGTGTCAATTTAGCGTCTCCAACTAGACCCATTTGAGACTGTTGGTCCTTGTTGATGTCAAATGCATCGTTTGTCGAATGGATTATGGCTTTATTCTCAGGGATTTGTGGATTATAAAACGTTTTTGAAAAACTACATCCTATCCCAAATATCACATCAGATTCTTGCATGAATTTAAACCCATGTCCGGTGACTGACCTGCCAGCTGCACCTAATGAAAGTGGATGGTTTTCTGGGAACGCACTTTTGCCCGTGTTAGTAGTCATTACCGGGGCGTCTAAAAGTGTAGCTATATCTTGGAGTTCGTTCCAAGCTTCAGCATAAAGACATCCCTGACCAGCATGGATTACTGGAGTCTTACTTGAAATCAAAAATTTTGCTACTTCTCTTACTTCGTCAGAATCAGGGCTTATTTTGTTTCCAGTTGGGGGTGAATAGCTAACTTTATCTTCATATTCTGTCTCGAGTATATTAACCGGTATTTCAACTAGAACAGGACTGCCTTTCCCTGTTTTAAGTTCATAAAACGCTTTCCTCAATAAATTTGGTATTCTTTCAACGTGATTTGCTTGAATACTCCATTTGGTTATATTCTTATAGTTTTCTGAAGGACTGAACACTGGAGACATACCTGTTTGGTGAGTATCTTCACCTCCAGGTAAAATTAATATTGGTGAATTATCTGAATATGCTTGTGCAGCTCCAGGGAAAGCATTTTCTGACCCAGGGCCCCTTTGCATTGTAAAAACACCAATTTTATTACCATTATTGATTCGGCTATAACCATCAGCTATAGCCATACCCATTCTTTCTTGTCTACAGACAATAGGTTTTATTCCTAATTTTGCACATGGATCAATTAATTCCTGTGCAGGATAACAGGGTAAAAATTCAACACCTTCTCTTTTCAATATTTCTGCTACTAACTCTTTACCTTTCACGTAAAAACTCCAAAATTTAATTTATAAAGAAACAAACATTATTAACGCCCAAGTTCTTTCAACGTTGTATTTGATCCTTCCATCATAAAAGATATATCAGCTCCAGAAGTAACAAATAAAGCTCCTTTTGAAAGCCATTTTTTTGTCATTCCCGTGTTAAAACAGCAAATACCAGATATTTTCCCTGATTTATCACATGCATCGAATATTTTTGATATTGCCTCATCATGTTCTTTACTTTCAAATTCGACACCAAGCGAAAGTGCTAAGTCTGATGGTCCTACCCAGCAACCATCTATTCCTTCTACCCCCATTATCTTATCAACATTTTCTAAACCAGATTTCGTTTCTATTTGTACAGCTAGAAATATTTCTTTATTAGCTTGTTTTAAGTAGTTAGAATCGAAGTATTTAACTCCATAAGCCCCGTTAGATCTGGTTCCTAAGGGAGGGTATCTTACGGCATTTACCGCAATTTTTGCATCTTCTTCTGTATTTACCATTGGAACAATAATTCCTAAAGCCCCTTGGTCTAGTAATCGTCCAATTGCAGAATATTCATTGTGGCGTACTCTTGATATTGGAATACTCCCACCTAATTTTATGCTGCGAAATGCGTCTAGATTCATGTGGTCAGACCAATTACCATGTTGGTTGTCAACCATTATGTAGTCCCAGCCTATTGAAGCCAGAGTTTCAACAGCAATTATTGACCCAAGGCCCGCTTCAGCTCCAATAGCTGGTTTACCTTCTAGCATCAATTCTTTTGCGGTATTAATCAATTTGCACCTCACTTTGCAAAAAATCAAAATATTGAACGTTTCGCAATACCCATAAAGGTTTATTCAATTAAGTTGGTTCCTAGATTAATTGTATTGGACTATAGATTTAAATAGATATTCAGGCCATTTCAATATAAATTGGAACGTTATATAGAATAACGATATATATTTGTTTCACATTGAATATATAACATGATTCATTAAGCTCAAATTTCTTAAATAGATTAAAAGTAGATTAAATAAACAAAGAATCAAAATATCTAGAGCAAGTAAGGGTTGCTATGGAAATTGTTGAATTTAACGGATTATATATGGTTTTTACAAAAGGTGTGAATGGTCGTTAAAACTGTTAATTTGCCAAAACCTGTTAGTCATAAGGGATTCCTCTTTCTCCCATTCCTTCAATTTTATTGAGAAATCAAATATAGCTGTATTTTTTATACTCATTCTCCATCTCTTTGGTGTTTGAAGTATACTCGCAATCACATCTTGCAAAAATCCTCCGTGGCAAACTAGGAAAATTGTATTTTCATCATTGTGTTTTGCAATAACCCAGTTAATTACTTGATTAGCTCTAATCAATTTTTCTTTTATTGTTTCTGCCCCTTCTATTGTTTCAAATTCAGATAATTGAAGTTGTTGCCATTCACTTTTATCGTATTTTTCGCTGGCTACGTCAATCGACATTCCAGTTAGTATTCCAAGATCATATTCTTGTAAGTCATCTTTATATTGAATTTCAATATTTGTGTGACTTGATATGATTTCTGCTGTTTCCTTGACTCTTTTTAAAGGGCTAGAATAGATGTGTGTAGGAGAGATGTTTTCATCAATAAAACGTTGCTTCAGTTTATTAGCTTGTTGTTTGCCTAAATCAGTTAAATGGAACCTGGGGTCTTTACTTTGACCCTGAAATCTACGTTCCGTATTTCCCGTACTTTGTCCATGTCTTATCAATATAATACGCATTTAGTTAATTAACCTCGCTGCTATCTATAAACTTCTTTATACTCCATGAATAATAGGTGATACCTGAAAATCATTTGTGGTACTATTTTCGTGTCTTGTTTGATTTTGGATATTTAGATTCATTTTTGCAAGTAAATAAGATTTAATTAAACTGGAGAAATTTAAAATGCCAAAGGTAAACCGTATCGCTGAAAGAAAGAACGTTTTAAGGGATCTAATTAAAGCGGGTAAACCAACAATCGGCACACACGTACATTCTATTTGGCCTGGTGTCGTTGAAGTTATTGGTCATAGTGGAGCAATGGACTACGTAGAATTTACTGGTCAATATGCTCCATATGATTTATTTTCTCTTGAAAATTTCGGACGTGCAGTTGATTTGTTTGACCATATGTCATCAATGATCAAATTGGATCAAGAACCTAGAATATTTCAAGCTGAGAGAGCTGTAGGATCAGGGATACAAAATTTGTTGTATGCAGATATTCGCAGCGTTGATGACGCTAAAGAAGCTGTCGCAGGTATGAGAGCAGAGACGCCTAATAGTGGGGGACTTGCTGGTGTATCGATGACAAGGGATATGGGATATGTTTTTCCTAATGTTGACCTTCCAGATTTTATTAAAGCAACCCAAGAAGGCGTTGTAGCAATTATGATAGAAAAACAACCGGCGATTCAAAACCTTGATGCCATTTTGTCTGTTGATGGTATAGATATGGTTCAATTTGGTCCAGGTGATTATTCGATGAGCATAGGGATTGCAGGAGACTACAGTCACCCTGATATAAAAAACGCAGAAAAACTAACGATAGAAACTTGTCTCAAAAAAGGTATACGTCCAAGAGTTGAGATAAATGAATGGGAAGAGGCTAAACCATATATGGATATGGGTGTAATTGATTTTTGTATAGGTTGGGATTTAACAACGATATACGGTTATTGCCAAGAGCAAGGAGAAGGACTTTCGAAACTCCTTGGAAGATAATATTTAACAAAATGGGTTAAAGCACTTTAATCGCTATTTGTTCCAATTCTTTAATGCTATTTTTTTTGGTATCGGTTTTTAGACTTACTGTAACTCTATTTGCACCGGCTTGTTCAAATTGTGATATAAGGTTTTTATCAGGCGCTACACCCAGTACTGTAATATTAAATTTATTTGGGTCGACATTGGTTTTTGTAGCCATTTTATTCAACATTTCCCTACCCTTATGTACTACATCAGGTTCAACGCCGATTGGAATCCATCCATTTGCGTAATTGACTATTCGTCCAAAAACTTTATCTATCATACTTCCTAGAAGAATTGGAGGATGCGGTTTACTAACTGGTTTTGGGTAACAATATACTGGAGGGAAATCATAATATTTACCATGGAATTCACTTTCATCTTTAGTCCATAATTCTTTCATAGCCAATACACTTTCTTTAGCCTGTGTCCATCTATGTTCAAAGTCGGAATTTAAAAGAACAGCTTCTTCTTTTATAGAGCCTGTACCAATACCGAATATAAACCTACCGTTACTGTACATGTCTAAAGAAGCAATTTCTTTAGCTATTGTTAAAGGATTCCTTTCCGTTACTACGTAGACAGCCGTACCTAGTCTTAAAGTTTCTGTAACTGCAGAAGCCCTTGATAACATTATTAAGGGGTCTGGAATATCGCCCCATGCTCTTGGTATGTCATTTTCGGTTTTAACTGGTAAGGTAGGTTGGTCTCCAGTCCAAATAGACTCAAATCCCAGTTTTTCAACTTCAGGAGCTAATTCTGCTATGTCTACTGACTCTGCATTTAGTATGGTATCTATTCCTATGTCCAATAGGGGTAACCTCCGTTAGGATTTATTGATGGAATTCAATTTATTGAGCAATGCTATAGCCCATTCTCTCAGTTGGTCATCTAATTCATGTCCGCAGTGTGGACAATCGTAATCACCGTAACGAATTTTCGTGCCACATTTGATGCAACTAAGGATTTCGCTAGTATGGTTTAATACTTGGTTTATTTTATATTCGTCCATGTCTCCTACTATTTTGTTACTTGATTGAATAATAATCAAGGTAGTAATATTGATACGTTTATTGACTGAACCGATTTGATTGTTCAAATTTGCTAGAGATTACTTTTACTAATTAATTGTTGTTTTTTTAACATTAGACTTATCATTTAACGGAAGGGATTATTATAAATATCGATTTATTAATGGTTGTGGTTATAATGACGTTGGCAGCCTTTGTTTTAAGGACACTTTCCTTTGGATTAGGTTTAACCGCAAGTCCTTTGTTGTTGTTTGTCTTGGATCCTGTTTCTGTTGTAATAGTACTCGTGAGTGTACCTGTGATTTTAACTGCTATGCTGGTTTGGGAAACTAGAAATCAGATTGATAGGAAAACTATTATACCGTTAGGATTTTCAGCAATTATTGGGACTTCTTTTGGTATTTTATTTGTTAAAAACATTGAAAGTTCGGTTCTTGCAATAGTGATTTCTTTAGTAGTTATAGCTATGGCTATATTGATAATCTCAAATATCAAAATTATTAGTATAGTATCAAACAAGTTGACATACTTTATTTCTATACCTGTAGCGGCACTTATTTCCTCAACAGGTATGGGAACTCCCGTTTTGGTGGCTATATTGTTACCGAAGTTTTCAAAGATTAATCATGTACGAGGGTACATATCTGTGTATTTGCTGTTCGTTTATGGAACT
>CAYRIG010000017.1:0-13342 GCA_964424315.1 uncultured Dehalococcoidia bacterium
TATATTAAGTTTAAAGGGCGATTAGCTCAGCTGGTTAGAGCGCATGCTTTACACGCATGAGGTCGTAGGTTCGACTCCTACATCGCCCACCATCAAACTTAACCATTGATAATAGAATACAAAAACATCTTTGCACGTGAGGTGTAATGATATAAATGGAATATCGAACTCTCGGCAAAACAGGTCTTAAAGCATCTTTACTTAGCCTTGGCTCCGGAGGAACAAGACAGTTAGGTCAAGATTCGCAAATGGACCAAAAAAGCCAAACTTTTTTGGTCCACAAAGCTCTCAGCCTTGGTATAAATCTCATTGACACATCAGCACAATACGGCAATTCAGAAACAATCCTTGGCACAGCATTAAAAGGAATATCTAGAAACAGTTACATGTTATGTACCAAATGGTATTGCACAAACAAACCAGACTCCATTGAGAACCCAAAATTGCTCATAAACAGTGTGGAAAGCAGTCTTTCAAAACTGAACACAGACCATATTGATATCATGATGTTTCATGGACCATTGCCAAACGAATATCCTCATATTTTGGATTCATGTTATCCAATTTTAAGTTCTCTTAAGGAAAAAGGTGAAATACGTTTCATAGGTCTTAGTACTCGATTCAAAGAAGACCCTGCACAGTTAGTAGCGAGCTTAGCTGTCAAAAACAACCCTGAGCTATTTGACGTCATTATGTTGAAATACGGAATACTTAATCAGTATGCAGCTACAACAATTATGCCATTAGCCATCAAAAACAATATAGGTATTATGAACATGGCTGTAATAAGGGAAAAGCTGCCAAACAAGATTTTGCTTGAACAACTTATATCCAAATGGAAAAATCAAGGCTTAATAAGTAAAGCCAGTTTGGAAGATAAAAACCCTTTGGATTGGTTGGTAAAAGATGATGTTGACTCAATTGTAAGTGCAGGATATAAATTCGCTGCAGACCACCCTGCCATATCAACTGTAATAACGGGTACAGCAAACATAAAACATCTTGAATCAAACGTAAATGCATTAAGAAACCCCATACTTCCAAGCCACCACAGTAAAATACTCAAAAAATTATTTGGGAAAATAATCGAGTATGCTTAATAATGAATCTCAAAAAGGATAATCCAATCAATTATGAATAAATCTGAGTTAAAATCTCTTATCAAAGGAACGTTAGCAGTTACTCCAACTCCATTTGACGATAATTACCAGCTCGATCTTGGGAAGACACGTGATATCACACAATGGTGGATAGAACAGGGCCTAGGAACAACCAACTCTCCCCTGAAAATTACCGCAGGAGGAGGAGAATGTCATAATTTGTCTGAAGACGAATGGCTCCAAGTACTTAAAACGACTGTAGATGCAGCTGGTACTGGAGCCATAATCATGTGTGGCTTAAAATCTAAATCAACAATTCATACTATAGAAGACGGAAAAAAAGCTCAGGATGTTGGCATAATAGGTCTCCAAATTGAATTACCGTTCTACCATCATCCCAATCAAGATGATTATGTTCGATATTTCACAGATATATCTGATTCTATTGATATTGGAATAATGATTTACAACACTCATTTTTACAGTGCCCCGTCAATAAAAGCTGAAACAATGTTAAGATTGACCGACACTGAACATGTAGTAGCCATAAAATGGAATACGCCTCCAGATGAAGATTTTAATGAAATGACTAAATTCTCACATGAATTTAACGTTATAAATAATGGAGGAGATATGATTCAATTCCACAAAAATGGCGGTAAAGGAACGCAATCATCTATCGCAGCAGCCTGTCCTAAATATGCTCTAGATTTGTGGGATTTGGTGGAAAAAAAAGAATACGAAAAAGCAAAAATGGAATTAGAAAAAGATAAGATTTTGAATAATTGGCGAAAAAAATCTGCATTGATTTCTGGAGGTAACCGACATAACAAAGCGTATATGGCAGCCGTTGGAAAATATATCGGACAACCTAGGCTCCCAACGTTGCCTGTCGAAGAGCATGAGATTAATGAACTCCGGGAAATATTCAAAAGTTTTGGTTGGATAACTGACCAAACCCGATTTTAATTTTACACTCCTATAAATTAATTCGTAATCATTAATTTTTGCCTGAAATTCCCTTAATCACCCAACAAAAAAGCAAAAGAAAATTGTTATAATATCGAATAAAGTTTAGGACTACCAATTACCGTTTTGTTCACTCATTTACATGTACATACAGAATACAGCTTACTTGATGGTTTGAGCAGATTAGACTCTTTATTAGAACAAAGCAAAAACCTTGGCATGCACAGCATTGGAATCACAGATCATGGTGGTTTATATGGTGCTATACATTTCTATCGTAAAGCAATTGAATTAGGGCTAAAACCGATTATCGGATGCGAAATGTATGTAGCCAGGAAAAGCAGATTTGATAAAATCCCGTCAGAAAAATCTCCATACCATTTAACGGTAATCGCAAAAAATAACAAAGGGTACTCTAACTTGGTGCAACTAGTGAGTCTTGCTAATCTAGAAGGATTTTACTATAAACCTCGTGTCGACAGAGAACTACTAGCAAAACATAGTGAAGGTTTAATTATATTATCTGGGTGCCCTAGCGGAGAAGTACCGGAACTGATAAGCCAAGGCAATATTGAGGAAGCTAAAGAAACTGCTAATTGGTACAAAACTACATTTGACGATTATTATCTTGAACTTATGAATCATGATCATGTTGATGACCTGCCAATTATTAATTCGGGGCTAATAAATATCCACAAAGAGCTCGATTTACCAGTTGTAGCTACTAATGACAGTCATTACGTTAAACAGGAAGATGCCGAATATCAGGACCTACTTGTTTGCATTCATACAAACACCAACGTAAATGATAATGGCCGACTACGCATGGAAGATAATTCTTATTATCTAAAAAGCCCTCAAGAGATGACTGAATTATTTAAAGACATCCCTGAAGCAATATCGAACACGATGAAAATAGCCGATGATTGTAACATTACAATCGATTTGGACACTCCTCAACTACCTAAATTTAAAACCCCTAATAACATTCCTGCAGAACAGTACCTAAGTGAATTATGTTGGGAAGGCCTTAAAAACCGTATAAACAACATTACCCAGATTGAAGAAGATAGGTTGAAAAAAGAACTAGATGTTATTACTCAAACAAGATATGCAGACTATTTTTTAGTCGTTTGGGATATTACTCATTTTGCAAATGAATCAGATATTAAAATTGCCGTAAGAGGCAGTGCTGCGGGAAGTTTGGTCCTATATTCACTAGGAGTGACAAATATCAATCCTCTCGAATATAACATCGTATTCGAAAGATTTTTGAACATAGAACGTAAGGAAATGCCTGACATAGACATGGATTTTCAAGATGACCGCAGGTCAGAAGTAATTGACTATGTTGTGAACAAATATGGTAAAGATCATGTAGCTCAAATTATAACGTTTGGAACAATGGGAGCAAGAGCATCGATTAGAGACGTAGGAAGAGCCCTAGCAATGCCCTATCCCGAAGTAGACAGAATAGCAAAACTGATTCCAACCCGCCTAAATATAACTATCGAAGAAGCTATATCAGAGGTGGTTGAATTAAAAGAAATTGTTGAAGCAGACCAAGACGTAAGCAATATAGTTAAATCAGCGACATATCTCGAAGGGACCATACGCCATTCAAGTACTCATGCCGCTGGTGTGGTAATTTCCGAAAACCCATTAAATAAATATGTCCCTTTACAAAAACCGACTAGGGGAGAAGAAGATTCTGTATCTATGACACAATACGACATGGATTCTTTATCAGCACTCGGATTACTAAAAATGGATTTTCTTGGCCTTATAAATTTGACCATTCTTTCAAAAACAATGGAACTGGTTAATACCAACCAAAATACTAAATTAGATTTGGATTCAATACCATTAGATGACATAAAAACATTTGAGCTATTATCTAATGGGGAAACTTCTGGTGTATTCCAACTTGAGGGATCAGGTATAACTAGGTATATAAAAGACTTAAAGCCTACTTCATTAATGGATGTAGCAGCTATGATAGCTTTATATAGACCGGGACCTATGGAACACATAGACACCTTTATCAAAGCTAAACACGGCCAAATTGAAGTTAAATATTTGCATGAAATCTTAAAGTCTATTTTGGAAGAAACTTATGGGGTAATTGTTTACCAAGACCAAGTATTTTTCATAGCACAATCTTTCGCTGGATATTCGATGGGTGAAGCAGACATTTTAAGAAAAGCTATGGGTAAAAAAATACCTGAAATCATGGCACAAGAAAAAGATAAATTTATATCAGGTGCAATAGCAAGTGGACACTCAAAAAATCTAGCTGAACAGGTATTTGCACTAATTGAACCCTTTGCAGGGTATGGATTCCCAAAAGCCCATTCAGTAAGTTACGGTTTAATATCCTATTGGACTGGCTTTTTCAAAGCTAATCACCCAAGTGAATACATGGTTTGTCTATTAAACGCATATTCAGGAAATTCAGACAAATTGGCTTCAGCGGTTTCTGAATGTAATAGGTTAGGAATAACGATATTGCCACCTGATATTAATTCCAGTGAAGTTGATTTCAACATCGAACCTGGTAATAACGGCAACAAAAATGTCAGATTTGGTTTAGGAACTATCAAAAATGTAGGTGCATTAGCATTGACTGATTTAATCAAATCTAGAAATGACCATGGTAAATTTGAATCGATTGAAGATATGTGTGAAAACGCAAAATTCACACAACTTAATAAAAAAACCTTTGAAAGTTTGGTTAAAGTGGGAGCCTTTGATTCTATAAATACTAGCAGAAATGGAATTCTTACTTCAATTGACAAGATAATTAGCTTGGCCCAAGAAGAACAATCGCTTAAAAATTCCTCACAGACAACAATGTTCGACATGTTTGGAGATACTGTTGAGATGGGTTTGTCGACAATCAATATACCTGATATAGAAACAACTGACGTTGACAAACAAACTTGGGAAAATGAGTTATTGGGAGTAAATCTTTCCGCATCAAATAAACTAAACCACATTATTGCTTCAAAAAATAGTCAAACAATAGCTTCGGTAAATGAAATCACCGAAAATTTGGCACGCAAAAAAATAACCGTAGCTGGACAGATATCTCAAGTGATGCCAAGACAAACCAAAGAAGGCAAACCCTTTTTAATCGTTACATTGGCATTGTTAAACGGAGATATAGATATATTTGTTTGGGATAACGTAATGAATACATATGGAGATATCTGGAAACATGGGTCCTTAATTGAACTTGTTGGAACTGTTAGATCTAAAAATGGAGATTTGAGTATCTCATGTTCTTCTGCAAAACTCTATGACTATGAAACTGACACACCTAATCAACCTTCACAAGATGAGCTCATACCTGCATCTAAAAAATCAGGAGGTACTATCGTTAATAAAGCACAATCCATAACCCCAGGAACTCAGACCAACAATAAATCAAACGGTGAAACTGGCAACAATAAATCCAGTAAACTAATAATATCCTTGAAAGAGACTAGTGACCAAATAGAGGATCACGATTTACTTAAATCAATCGCTTCACTTTGTGCAGAATTTAGAGGAAATTCAAAAATTGAATTTCATATTATAACTGACCGTAAAACGGTAATAATGGAATGGCCAGTTATAAAAGTTGAAACGTCAGATCTATTCAAGGAAAAAATAGAAAACCTACTTGGCCAATCTGGTTCTATTACCACTATATAATCGATTCCGGTTTAACCATATTTTGTTTTGTCGCTAAAAGACGATTTTTCTATATCAAGAAATAACTGTTTGATTGAAATATTTGAATGATTGCCTCCATATCCTCCTAAACCACCATCACTTCTAATAACCCTATGACAAGGGATAATAATTGGTAGCGGGTTTCTCGCCATGGCTAATCCAACTGCCCTTGCTGACTTTGGATTTCCCATTCTTTCTGCGATGTTTTTATATGACAGTGTTTCACCATATGGAATTTCAATACATTTCATCAAAGCTGCCCGATAAAAAGCAGGTAATTTCTTAGAAATATCTATCTTGATTTCGCTGAAAGTTGTTGGAATACCACTTAAATATTTATCAAATTCACTGAAGAATTTGTCAACATTTTCATTAATACCACCTTCACAGACTAACTTAGTTTGAAGTTGCATTAGACATTCATCTAATGATTGAGAAGGTACTACTATTTTAGTCAATCCGATATCCGAAAAAGAGATTCCAATCCAACCCAGTTCATGTTTAAATATGTGAGAATTTACAAGCAATTTCAAATTCCTAGCTTAATTTACAGTAGACTTAGCAATAAAGGATCTTATATCCAAATATATGAATTTCAAAATTAAAAACCTATTTTCTTCAATATTGATATCCACAAGGCCTAAACAGTGGACAAAAAATCTTCTGATATATTTACCATTACTATTCAGTGTCAACGAATCATGGCAATTTTCTGAAATTTCATCTTTGCAACCTTTATTTATTAAAACAAGTATCGTATATATCGCTTTTTGCATGATCACAGGGGCAGTTTACATCATAAACGACCTACTTGACATAAAACATGACAAGGTACATCCAGTCAAAAGTAAAAGACCTATTCCAACAAAGTCTATCAGCACAAATTCAGCAATGATATCTGCAATAATTTTGTTCGGTGCAGGTATCATCATTTCATATTTTGTAAACGTAAAAGTACTTACAGCTTTCCTATTCTACATAGGTTTGATGCTTACCTACTCAATGCTTCTGAAACATCATTTATATGTAGATGTGTTAAGCATAAGTTTAGGTTTCGTAATAAGGGCTCTATGTGGAGCATTAGCTGTTAACATACCAGTTTCTAATTGGCTTTTGATATGTACCGGATTAGGAGCACTATTAATTGCAATATCCAAAAGAAGAGCTGAACTGATATCTGCAGAAACTCAGTCAAGCATACAAAGACCAATCCTTTCAAAATATAAAATTGGCAAAATAGACAAAGTCATTCCACTTATAGGATTTACTACTATAATTTTCTATACCATTTACGCTTTTTCAGCAGTGAATTTACCTGATAATAATCTGATGCTGGCAACGGTACCATTTGTTGGTTATGGGATTTTCAGGTATGTTTGGATTGTTAAAGTAAATAATAAAGGAGAACATCCTGAAGAAATATGGTTCAAGGACTCACATTTGTTAAGTACAATTACTTTATGGGTTTTTTGCTCTTTATTTGTATTAGTATTTGGCAGAAGTTAGATTGAGAAGCTATTAAAATGACACCACCCGAAAATATATTTGGAATTTTGCCTACATGGGCCGGCGTTTACATTTTAACGATTTTATCGTTGATAATTTCATTAACTGTCTTTTACCTAAGAGTAGTTAAACAATTGCTTTCAACTCAGTCCGTCTACAGACTAGACAAACCGTTATTCAGGCTATGGGGGCTTTTTACTATCGGCTTTGGACAACAAAAAGTTCTTCAGCGTACATCGATAAAAAAAGACAGAGCAGGGTTAGCACATTTCATAATATTTTGGGGGTTTTTATCTTTTTCACTAAGTTACATTTTATTTATATTCGGGAATTCGATACAACCAGAATTTGCCAAAAATATATTGGGGAGTAAAGGGGAAAATATTTATCTATCCTATATAGATATGCTATCAGGTATTTTCCTTGTCATTCTATTTTGGGCAACCGTTAGAAGATGGATTATTAAACCCACTAGACTAAAATTCGATCTAACTCAAAAACCAGAATCAGCTATAATACTTGGATTTATTGCATCTCTCATGATTTTTGAAATATTATCCAATTCATTTTATATAGCTTCTCAGACCCTCAATGTTGAAAAATTCGTCCCCATCAGTATGACAGTGGCCAATATTTTATATGATTCAGAAATCAATTCTGACACATATAATTCACTGCATTCTCTTTTTTGGTGGCTACACTTATTGATGATTCTAATATTCGCAATTTATATACCTTTCTCAAAACATATGCACCTAATAGCTTCACCATTGAGTATATTCTTTAGAGATATCCAGGCTAAAGGCACTTTATCAACACCATTAAATCTAGAAGAAGCTCCGGTATTTGGAGCGTCTAAACCTTCTGAATTTACATGGAAAGAAACCTTAGATTCGTATGCATGCGCTGTATGTGGAAGATGTACCGATGCTTGCCCTGCTCATATAACAGGTAAAAACCTATCTCCCATGCACATTATCAATAACATCAAGGGAAACCAATCATCACACGAAGTCTCTCCAGGAGAAGACGAATTAATTGATAATTTAATCGATCAAGATTCACTATGGGACTGTCTTACATGTGGAGCATGTGAGGAAGAATGTCCTGTAGGGGTTGAACATATAGACCCAATAATCAATATGCGGCGCAATCTTGTTATGGAAAAAGCTAAAACGCCTGAAACTGCATTGAACGTCCTTACAAATTTAGAACAAAGAGGGCACCCATGGAAAGGTACACCATACACTAGAACTGATTGGACAGAAGGATTAGACGTAAAAACTATTAAGGAAAATAAGAACCCAGAAATACTTCTCTGGGTAGGATGTACCCCAGCTCTGGACAAAAACAATCAATCTAGCATAATAGCAATGGCCAAAGTTCTTAGTAGAGCTAAAATAAACTTTGCAATTTTAGGTTCAGAAGAGTCATGCACTGGAGATCCAGCTCGTAGAATAGGAAACGAGTATCTGTATCAAACTATGGCTACTCAAAACATAAATACCCTTAATAGATATAACATCAAAAAAATAGTAACCACTTGTCCACATTGTTTCAACAATATAAAAAATGAATATCCACATTTAGGAGGCAATTATGAGGTTCTCCATTACAGCGAATTCATTCTACAGTTGATAAAAGACAAAAAAATACAAATCAAATCTCTACCTGAAACATTAAGAATTTCTTTTCATGACCCTTGCTACCTAGGAAGACACAATAATATTTATTCAGCGCCTAGAGAATTAATAGAATTCATACCTAATTTGGAATTGAAAGAAATGGAGCCTAACAAACAACGAGCCCTTTGTTGTGGAGCAGGGGGAGGTCATGCATGGATTGAAGAAACCAAAGGAAAAAGAGTAAATCATCTAAGAACTAAACAGTTCTTGCAAACCAAATCTGATATCTTGGGCGTTTCATGTCCATTTTGCATGCAAATGTTCAATGAAGGAATAAGTAGTCTCGACAACAATGATTCAGAAGTAAAAGATTTAATCGAAATAGTTGAAGAAAACAGCCGTACTTAAGTTAAACTCACTCGTTTGCAAGAATATTTTTTTTAATACCTATTCTTCGAAAACTAATTCAATCTTTCCTATAAAACATGAGCTTCTGTCGGTCCTCTGATTGCAAATGAGGAATCAATTTCTCAACAAATTCACATATAGATTCACCTACTAAACTTTTCGAAGTATCAATCTCAAACTTGTGTCTCAAAAAAGAAGTCTCATACTGCTGTGCAAATCCTGCAAGAACGGTCTCTACGTCTTTATCCTGAACTAAACCAAATTTATGTGGATTGTCTTTCATTCTTTTGCGAATTACATCGGCATCAGCCTTCACATGTACAAGAACAGTATCAGGTGCTTTATGCATTATGTCTGCTTCAATACGTCTCGCATATCGTACCCTATCACCATATTCACCAGGCCCCCCATATCCATAATAGAGTGAAGCATAAACGGCTTCATCAAAATAAAATCCTATGTTGTTATGATGAGCATCTCCATAAAAACTGTCACCAATGTGATATTCCATGTGGTACCGCTGAAAAGATTCTCTTATCTTAGGACTCAAACCAAGAAATTGTTCATTTTCTTCATCCGTATGCCCGCTCATCGTGGGATCTGTTCCTTTTCCAGACTCCCATGCCTCCCACATTTCTTCTATAGTACTACCTTCTGGAATATTTGGATGAGAAACGTGAGGTAATTTCCAGTGATCATGAAACCCAAATTCATCTCCTAAATTTTCCTTCACCCACTTACTAATCTGGCGAAATAAAGTGGTAGTCCCAGAATATTCACAACCCATCAATATTAATCTCATTTAATATAACCTCTCCCTTAATCGGAATATCTTAAATCTTTAAATTAAACATTATTTCATTTTGACCAAAGATCAGAATGGGCAACCATCCTTAAACGGTCTTGGTCTGTCAATAATGGTTCTATTTTCTCCTGGAATTCAGCTATTGTATCCGAAATACTAGCATGAGAAGTATCCAAAACGAAACGTCTTCCAATTAGAGAATTGGCATATTCCTCCTCAAACCTTTCTAGCACGTATTCAACATCATCCTTTTGCACAACCTGATATTCATGAGGGTTTTCATCCATCCTACCTTTTATAATTTCTGGATCGGCCTTCATTAATATCAATACGGTATCAGGAGCTATATCGAGTATCTCTTTATCTAAAACACGAGCCCAATATGATCTTTGGCCTTCAGGGGCACGTTCTAAAGCCCCGCTATTTTTACCACCATACCCATAATATAATGGTGCATATACCGCTTCTTCTATATGAAATCCAACGATATTGTGATCAGGACCTTTATAAAATTCTGGGGATAAATGATGTGCCATCATAAACCTCTGATACATCTCTTTAATCTGCGGGTGAGATTTGATGAATTCATCCATTGCTTCTTTCGACAGTTCTGGATTAGGAATAGTGAAATGATCGTGAAAACTTCTCCCGCCACCTAATTTATTTTTAGTCCACTTGATTATTTCTTCTGACAAAGTCGTTTTACCAGAATATTCACACCCTACAATAATAAGTCTCATATCTACTCCTTATTAAATTCATAATGTTTCTTGATTAGGCGTAATGAAATTCGCATTCATCCAATTTATGAAATCCTCACCATGCTGAGAATCATTAATTGCTGTATGAACTGAAGCTTGCAGTAAGCCTATAGGATTTCCGATATCAAAATGTGTGCCTGGAAATTTATACCCATTAAATCCGGTATGTTTCATGATTTTAACCAGCGCATCAGTAATCTGTATTTCCCCGTTTGCGCCTGGTTTAATATTTTTAAGTTCAGTAAAAACTGAAGAAGGCAACACATACCTCCCTATAATAGCTAAATTAGAAGGAGCTTCTTCTAATCGGGGTTTTTCTATCATTTCAATGATTTTATAAATATCTTTTTTATATTTATTGACATCTACTATTCCTAAAAACGGGATCTTTTTATCATCTACTTCTTTAATCGCTAAAACGGGCAACGAAAATTCATTGTATATCTCTATCATGTCTGACATGCATGGGCTATCACTGAATATAACATCATCTGGAAGAAATACGCAAAACGAATTAGTTTCAATAAAAGACTCTGCCTGCAAAATTGCATGACCCAAGCCTAGAGGTTGTTCCTGTACAACATATAAAATCTCAATCGCATTAATAATTTCAACAAATTTTTCTAATCGCTGCTCTTTAAAAGAAATTCGGTGTTTTACAATCTCTAAATAATCGTTTTCGAAATAGTCTTTGACGCTTGATTGATCAGGACCCATGACTATTATTATTCTTTTTATATCAGAAAGGTATGCCTCTTCAATTGCAAGTTCAATCATAGGCTTATTTAAAATCGGCAACAAAGCTTTAGGAACCTGTTTTGATACAGGCAAAAAACGAGTTGCTAATCCGGCGACAGGGATAATGGCAGTGTCAATCATATTATAAGTTTATTCCCATGATCAAAAATCAAATATAATCAAGATAAAACCAAGACAATTTACATATTGAAAGATATCAGATTCTATCATTAAACTAAATTGATTTATATGAAGATAAAACCAAAACATTAAATTGGATTTTAAGCAAATGCACGACAAATAAATAATTTGAATAATCCTATTCTCTTGTTAAAGTCCGTAACAGATTGTTATGCTTGGTTTTCAAATCAAATAAAACCCAGCACATATCAGGAGATAATTCATGCTGCCACCAATAAATATAGGCAATGACACTCAATTATTTGTAGATAATTATCTAATTGAATTAGTGAATTTCGTAACAAAAACAATGCATCAGCCTGTCAAGCATTCTGATAATCCATTAATAACAAAGGATAAACCATGGGAAATCTTACCATATTTTAGAAATAACACTTCTGTCCATTTTGATAAAGACGAAGGTTTATACAAACTATGGTACGAAGATATGGGATGGGATTATAAAAAATTCATTGCCCTACAAAATTCAACGTCAGAACGTGATGTTGGACAAGCAGCAGGCATAGATGCTTATGAAAAAACCTGCTTTAACAAATTGCTCTACGCTGAATCTACTGATGGCATTAAATGGACAAAACCTGAACTCGACTATGAAACATACAAAAACAATAAAACCAATATTTGTCTAGGCAACAAAATCCACGGCAAGGTCCATTCTTGTTCGGTTATCCACGACCCAATTGAACCCAACATTGAAAAAAAATATAAAGCGATATATTGGAATTCGAAAGGTGGATTGGAAGACACCGATATATCAAGCGCCTATTCATCAGATGGTAAAACATGGACTGCATCTGACAAACCCATAAAAATAGGTCAATTGTATGAAAGACAATTAGGCGATGTGATTGTTTTATCAGTAAATGAAACTACGGGTGAATATTATTTGGATACAAGGGCAAGAGCTATGCAAGAACCCCCTTTGAACCCCAAACATCCAAAGATAAATGGATGGGGGCCCGCTCATTACCCCGGAAATAAATTCAGAGTCAGCAAAAGAAGAATTTTTTCTTCTCTATCAACTAACTGGACTGAATGGCCAATCCTTCAAGAGAGCGTGGTCCCAGATGATATATTGGATAACATAGATGATGAATACTATGGGTTATCAAGATTTCAAATTGGTAATCTTTGGCTGGGTATATTACAAATGTTCCAAAGAACCCATAATACCGTAGACCTTCATTTAGTTTCTAGTAGAGATGGTTTTTCTTGGAATCGCGTCGACATGACGAAAGCATTTTTACCTACTGGTAGCCTAGAAGATTGGGATAGTTTCATGGCTGATTTTGGAACACGGCCAATCATTCTTGATGATGAGATTCGATTTTATTATTCTGGAGCTAATGTTCATCATGATTGGTGGATGTTTGGCGAAATGGAGGGTTTGGATGTTCCAGAAGCAAAACATGGATTTGATGGAAAAAGTACTGCTCTGGGGCTAGCTACTTTAAGAAAAAATGGATTTGTTTCAATCTCTGGCTGGAAAGAAGAAACAAAATTAAAAGC